>NZ_DAIOFX010000036.1:0-4174 GCF_036745535.1 Dissulfurispira sp. | reverse complement strand
GGTATCACATCCACTATCCTTCCTTCAAACAGCTCAAGGGCCTCTTTGATTATGGGATTGTTCCGTGCATCTTCCTTTAAATCTTTTTTGGAGACAGACTTCACTTCCACAGTCTCAATATTTATGGATACATCTTTGCCGGAAATATCCTGAACCACCTTTTTTATAAGCGGGATGTTCTCCTTGACCGATTCCGCATGCACAGACAGCCCGCCGTTGAATGCAATCTTGATTTCACCATCGCCGAAAGAAACGGAGCCTTCGTTCAATTTGGAATAAAGGGGATGGTTTGTTTCGTCTATTTTTTCGAGGACAACATTCCAGATGTCCTGAATGGGTGAATGGGTGAATGGGTGAATGGGTGAATCAGTGATTTTTGTCTCCGGTTCCCCGATTCTCCTATTCTCCGTTTCTGTTACTTTGTTTTCTATCTTCTGACCATTGCTTTCTTGACTGCCGGCTACCGACTGTTGGCTGCTCACTATCCTCAATGCCTCGTTTACCGACTTTAGATGGCTCAGCATGCTTAATCTTATAAGGGTCATTTCAAGGGCAATCCTCGGATAGAATGCGCTTCTTATATCGGGCTCTGCCTTTATCATTTCCGAAAGGATAACTGCCATATGTTCTTCTGTGGTTTTATCCCTTAATTTATTGATTGCACTTGATTCCTCCTCGCTTAAGTCAATGACATTTTTTGCCTCTCCTGCTATCTTTGCTATTAAAAGATCCCTGATGAATTGCAAAAGGTCTTTCGTAAATGTCTTGAGGTCTGCTCCGGTATTGGTGAGTTCCGAGATTATATTGATAATGCCTTTCCTGTCCCCTTCGATTATTGCTGATGAAAGCCTTGAAAGGGTTTCTATATCTGTGATTCCTAAAAGGTCTTTAACCTCGGATTCTGTTATATCCTCTGAGAAAGATGCTATCTGGTCAAGGATAGTTAATGAGTCCCTCATGCTCCCGTCAGCAGCCCGCGCAATCATTTCGAGGGCAGAATCCGTTGCCTTTATACTGTCCGCATTGGAAATAAATTTCAACCTCTCTTTAATCTTCTGACCCGATATTCTTCTGAAGGGCAGATGCTGACAGCGTGATAGCACTGTGGGTGGTATCTTTTTGGGCTCTGTTGTGGCAAGGACAAATATCACATGGGGCGGAGGCTCTTCGAGGGTCTTTAAAAGGGCATTAAAGGCTGACGTGGAAAGCATATGTGCCTCATCAATTATATAAACCTTGTGCCTGCTGCCTGACGGCGCATATCTGACCCTTTCACGAAGGTCTCTTATGTTGTCGACACCTGTATTCGAAGCGCCGTCGATTTCAGATACATCCATGGATGAGCCGTCTGTGACCTCCATGCATGACTGGCATTTCCCGCATGGATCAGGAGTCGGCCCGCTTACGCAGTTTAATGCCTTTGCGAGTATTCTTGCTGTTGTTGTTTTGCCTACGCCCCTCGGCCCTGAGAATATATAGGCATGGGCGACTTTATTTTGGGTAATGGCATTCTTCAGAATGCGTGCAATTGCTTCCTGACCGACTAAATCCTCAAAGGTCTGGGGTCTCCACTTTCTTGCTAAAACAAGGTATGACATTCTACTCCATCCTGTTTTTTTCTACACCCGGGGGCCGGCTTACGGGACCGGCTTGCTGCGGCACCCAGACAAAATGCTTACCGTTGCTTCCTTCCGGACCTGGCGGGGTTCACACCTGCCTGCTGCGCAGGGCCAGCCCCCGGCTGTAGAAAAAAATCGTTCAAACAGTTCAAATCGTTCAAGGTTGTTTAAACTGGCGGAGAGGGAGGGATTCGAACCCTCGGTGAGTTTTACCCCACACACGATTTCCAGTCGTGCACCTTCAGCCTCTCGGCCACCTCTCCAATAATTTTTATAACTTATTTAGGTTAATGTAAAGTACGAATTAAAATCAACCGACTACCCCCAAAACCCTTGTCTTTAACAGGCATAACATATTATCATTAATAAGTTTTTTGGGGGATGAGGACATCCGAGGTTCTGACTTCTGCAGTTTATATCAGAGAGGAGAAGAGTGAGGATGGGGAGAGAAAAGAGAGATGTTAAAATGCAAGACCTGCCCCAAAAAATATGACCCCAAGAATGAGTTTCTTCAATATGTTCTCTTAATATGATAGATTTTAAGCTGGAAGGTGCAATTGTAATATGGCTTTAAGTTCGGAAAGCATAGCTGCAATACGTAAACTATTATCCCAACAAAGCAGAAGGGAAATAAAACAGCTTTTACTCGAAGCCGGTGCAAAAGCAGATAGAATATTATCCATTCCAGTTCTTAGTGATATAAAATCTCGTGATTACCTGACAACTGAGGATATTCTTTCTAAGGGATTTGATACTATTTATGCCGACCATGAAAAAGATAGAGCAGACGGAATCTTAATAAATCTTCTAAGGCAACTGTCTAAAAAAGGAGTTGATATCTCTTATCTTAAGGATGTATTGCAGTCAGATGGGGTTAATTTAAGCAGCTTTCATATCCCTGCGAAGGCCGATAAAGAACAAGCTATTAAGCAAGTAGTAAATAGACAAACACTAAATGAGTGTATAGCAAATAAAGAAGCATATGAATATGACGTTTTCATATGTCACGCAAGTGAGGATAAAGATTCTTTTGTCCGCCCACTGGCCAACGAGTTTCATAGGCGAGGTGTTAATGTGTGGTATGATGAATTTTCACTTAAAGTTGGAGATAGCTTAAGAAGGTCGATAGACCAAGGATTAACAGAATCATGCTATGGCATTGTTGTACTGAGCCCTAACTTTTTTAGAAAAGAATGGCCTCAAAAAAGAACTTGATGGATTAACTGCCCTTGAAAGTGGTGAGAGGAAAGTTATTTTACCGATTTGGCATGAGATTAACAAAGATTACGTTTTAAAATACTCTTCTGTTTAGCTGACCGTATTGCTATAAGCTCTACCACTGGAATTGGAGCCGCTGTAGATGAATTGTTAAAAGTTATAAGACCAAAAATAAATACGAGAAACTTCTTAGCGATGCAATCAAAAAATGGATAACTCACAATATTTTACCGAGCATTGAAGAGTTATATACGCTTTGGTGCAACATTAGACCAGAAAGGCTTACACTTGCTGAAATGGCTTTTCTTTATTACGCCTATTTTTCAAGAAATGGCGAGTTTGACTATTGGATTGATAATGATAATGAAGACTTTTCTTTTTCATATTTAGCTGACTATATGGCAAAACAAGCTAATTTCAACGAGCCACCACTTTCTAAACATCCTATAACTAAAACTGGTGGTGCTCATGGCTTATCACATCAAGATGACGATATTAAAGATGTGATTCGGTTTAAACTGAACATTTTATATAACCAAAAAGAAACAGAAGCCTTTTATTATTTTATCCAAGATGAAATGAATAGAGGTATTGAGGGTGCTAATCATTCGAGTGGGTGATATTAAAACTTTCGTCAGATATATACCAGAAAATGCTGATGTTGAAAGGCAAAATGCTCTCAAATTAATAGGAGAAAAGGATAAATAATGCCAGTAGATAGAAAACGAGTCAGCGCCAGTTTTGAAAATCCTCACCAGAAAAGGATAAAAAAGGGACGGGTACATTTATCTCGCCAATATATTTTGTCCAAACACTGCTTAAGCTACCACGAGAGCAAAAGTCAAAAGTGAAATAGTCAAAAACCTTACGCTGCCAGTTTGTTTGCCTTAACCTGCAGTTTTACGTGTTCATGAGCTTGAAGAATCTTGATTATCTTCAGAATATTCTCAGCCCTTGGATTGCCGCTTGGCCCGAGCATCCGATGGATACTTTTGCTTGACTTCCCGAGTTTAGAGGCAGGTCCCTGAAATGTGATTGTTGCGTTGATGTAATCGCGCAGAATTGATTTGCCTGCATTTATATCACCGGAAAGAAGCTCATTAATAGCCTCTGTCAGCATATGTCTGCGGAACGCTGCATCCCGCTCAGCGCGACCCATGATTGGTTTGCGAAAGTTTTTTGTAATCGGCATATTATCTTTAAATACTCGATAAATTTTATTTTCTCCATCTGAAAAGGTGGTAACATAAAAGTTACCATCTGTCAATAGTCAACGGCTCCAATGCACCAGATAGGTATAGACATATTAACCAGTTTATAGAGGCTATAGAAACAAA
>NZ_DAIOFX010000035.1:0-19375 GCF_036745535.1 Dissulfurispira sp. | reverse complement strand
TTTGTTTCTATAGCCTCTATAAACTGGTTAATATGTCTATACCTATCTGGCTAACAGTACAAGATTAAACTTGCCAAAGATTTAGCATATCCTGTAAAATAATATTCTAAATCTTATTTTTTAGGAGGTTTTACGTTGAAAGAGGGAATACATCCGAATTATAAAGATGTAAAGGTCAGTTGCGCCTGCGGCGAGACATTTACAACCAAATCAACAACGGATAATATCAGAGTTGATATATGCTCAAAGTGCCATCCGTTCTTTACCGGAAAGCAGAAGCTTGTGGATGCGGAAGGAAGGGTGGATAAGTTTAAGAAGAAGTACGCAAAGAAATAGCATAAATTGAGGGGTTAGAGGCAGTGGATTGGTTTGCGCTCTAACCCCTTTTTATTGGAGAAACAGGATGAAAAACATAGGTGGTCAGGCAGTCATAGAAGGCGTGATGATGAAGTCTCCTGCTGGTTGGAGCGTGGCCGTAAGGGATGCAAAGGGAGAGATAAATCTCAAGATGGTCAGGACAAAGAAAATGCCTGCTCTTTTTAAGCTGCCCCTTATCAGGGGGGTGGTAGGGCTTTTTCATGCCCTTATGATCGGAGTAAAAGCTATTGAGTTTTCCGGCAGCGTGGCATATCAGGAGCAGGAAGGGGATAAACCAATTAGTCCGTGGGGATTGGGACTATCCATAGGTCTTGCCATTATCCTCGCAATAGCCCTTTTTAAATTCCTTCCGCTCTTTCTGACGACCCTGATAGGCAATGTAGTTAAAGGTGTTTCGAACAGCTCATTGTTCTTTAATCTTATTGATGGAGTGCTTCGTGTAGGAATATTCCTCTTTTATATATTTGTCATTGGCCTCTGGAAAGAGATGAGGCGGGTATACCAGTATCATGGTGCTGAACACAAGGTCATTTACGCTTACGAGGCAGGGGAAGATCTCACTGTCGAAAATGCAAAGAAATATAAACCTTACCACCCGAGATGCGGAACCAGCTTTTTATTAATAGTGATGGTTATCAGCATAATGGTATTTCTCCTGATACCGAAGGAATGGTCTTTTGTCGATAAACTCATATCAAGGATTATCTTAATCCCGGTCATAGCAGGACTTTCATACGAAGTGCTCAGGTTTTCTGCAAAGAGGAAGAATAATCCGGTGGTAGGATTGATGGTTTTTCCCGGTCTTTTGCTTCAGAGAATGACTGTGAGGGAGCCTGATGAGTCACAGATAGAGGTCGCATTAGCCGCCATGAATGAGGTTTTAAAAATAGATAGGGATAAAGAGGTTTGCAGTTAATGTTAGAGAAGTTGCTGACAATAGAGGAAAAATATGATGAGATAACTGCTGCCCTCACCAATCCAGAGGTATTGTCCAATGCCCAGGCATATCAGAAGTATTCTAAGGAACAGGCAGAGCTTATGCCTATTGTGGAGAAGATCAAGGAGTACAAGAAGCTGCTGGCAGACCTTGAAGATGCAGAGGAAATACTGAAAGGCGGAGACGGCGACCTGAGGGAATTGGCACAGGAGGAGATGGAAGATATTAAGAAAAGAAAACCTCTTATAGAAGACGAGCTTAAGATAATGCTCCTTCCAAAAGACCCGAGGGATGAAAAGAACGTTATTCTCGAAATAAGGGCTGGAACAGGCGGAGAGGAGGCAGCGCTTTTCGGAGCATCGCTCTTCAGGATGTATTCAAAATATGCAGAGGCAAGGCGGTGGAAGATAGAAGTGATCGATTCAAGCCCCACAGACCTCGGCGGATTAAAGGAGATAATAGCGAATATTACAGGAAAGGGTGCATACAGCAGGCTTAAATACGAAAGCGGCGTGCACAGGGTTCAGAGGGTGCCTGTTACAGAGGCATCGGGCAGGATTCATACATCCGCTGTCACCATTGCTGTTCTGCCTGAAGCAGAGGAACTCGATATAAAGATAGAAGAAAAGGATCTGAGAGTAGACACCTTTTGCTCTTCAGGCGCAGGTGGACAGAGCGTTAACACGACATATTCGGCGGTGAGGATTACGCATATCCCTACCGGACTCGTTGTGCAGTGTCAGGACGAGCGCTCGCAGCTTAAAAACAGGGAAAAGGCTATGAAGGTATTGCGTTCCCGCCTCCTTGAAATAGAGACCGAGAAAAAGCAGAAGGAGCGCGCCATGGAAAGGAAGACGCAGGTTGGCACTGGAGACAGGAGCGAGAGGATAAGGACATACAACTACCCGCAGAACAGGGTGTCAGACCACAGGATAGGCCTTACGCTCCATAAGCTCGATCAGGTACTTGAAGGAAATCTCGACGAGATTGTCGATGCCTTAATTACCCATTATCAGGCAGAGAGACTGAAGGAGTTGTGATTGCAGGATACGAGAGTCAGCCTCTCACATCCTGCAATGTATAAAGGCTGATTTTTTTGCTCTTTTGGCTCTGGCCTTCAAATAGTCTTCTGTCAACAATGCAGAAATTTTTTCTGATACTGCCGACGAAATAAACCGGTTGATGGACACTCCTTCCTTTTTCGCAATTTCTCTGATATGCCGATGAATGGGATTCCGTATCTCTAAAAATTGAAGGGCTCATAGAATTATCGTTCTCGCTCATTCTACCTTTTTTATATCTAACAATTATTATACGAACTACCGTATTTTCCTGAAAACTATTTAAACTATATCACATCCGAAAGATTTTTAAAACCGAAAAATCTCATAAAATCAATAAGTAGTTATTTGAGGCCATGTCATATTTTGTGGTAATATTCATCAGTGACTTATACCTGTCTGACAATAAAAATTTTCCCTCAGTCCGTCGGATAATTAAATGACTGCCATTGACAAATTAAAAGAGGTTGCTGCTTTTCTTAAATATAGAGGAATCGAGGATTCAGCCAAAGAGGCTGAGATCCTTATAACAGAAACACTCCATATCGACAAATCAAAACTTTATACCGACAGTTTAGAAATATCAGAAGATACATTAAAGCAAATAGATGCAATCACATCAAGACGCGCGCAAGGCGAGCCGATTCAATACATTATTGGGCATGTCGATTTTTATGGAATGAAGATAAATGTTGGCAGAGGAGTTCTTATTCCAAGACCCGAGACAGAGTTGCTTGTGGAAGAAGCAATTAAAAGGGTCAAGGGTCAAGGGTCAAGGGTCAAAATTCTTGATTTATGTACTGGCAGCGGGTGCATTGCCATTGCAATTGCAAAGCACTTCCCCGATGCCGATGTATACGGAGTCGACAAATCAGGCACCGCCATTCAGTATGCAACTCGAAATGCAACCGAAAACAATGTAAGGAATGTTCATTTTATAAAAGGTGATTTATTTAGTATCTCATGGGACAGTCCCGAATCTACGACGCCTATCGGCAAGATGGCGTTTGATTGCATAGTCTCAAACCCGCCTTACATAAAAACCGATGATATTCAGAATCTACAGAGAGAGATAAAGGATTATGAGCCTGTTGAAGCCCTTGACGGCGGCAAAGACGGACTGGACTTTTACAGAAGGATATTAAAAAATGCATCCAAATTTCTCAAAGAAAATGGCATAATCATCCTTGAGATTGGCCATGACCAGGCAGATGATATGGAAAAAATAGCTATGAATGCAGGCTTTAAAAATGTTACTTTTATAAAAGACTATGCAGGGATAAAGAGAATATTTATAGGGAGGAAAAATGAGGCTAAGTAGAAAGATTTTATTAATTTTAAGCCTTTTGTTATTCCTTGAAGTGCATGTCTTTGCAGTTGAAAAGACAATGATATACGGCTTGGGTACAAAGAAAAATATGCAGGCAGAACTTATCATGCCCGATGGTAAAGGCCCTTTTCCCGGCGTCCTGATAGTGCATACGAGCGGCGGTGTGCAGGATGGTGATATTAACTTCGCAACACAACTGTCAGAGCAGGGATATGCCTGCCTCATCCCTTATTATTTCGATGCCTATGGTATTTCTCATAATACGAGGCATCTTATAACAACACGATATGCAGAGGATGTCTTTGCGGATCTTGCTGATATGCTCGAATATTTGAAGAAAAATCCTAAAGTGAAGGCAGATAGACTCGGAGCGGTCGGATTTTCAATGGGAGGATACTGGGCCCTTGTACTGGCTGCAAAAAATAGGGTAAAAGCAGGCGTGTCATATTACGGAGCACTTACCGGCGGAGGCAAGAATCTGGATTTAAAATACAGGTTTGATGATGTATTTAACAGAGACAGTTCGCCGGTTTTAATTCTTCACGGCTCTCAAGACTCTGTAGTGTCTGCAAGGCATGCGGCTAATCTGACCATACTTCTTGATGAGAAGAAGAGTCCATATGAGATGAGGATATATATAGGCGCTGAACACCACTATGAAAGGGCGCCAAACAGGGATGAGGATGCTGCCAATGATAGCTGGAAAAGGACACTTGAATTTTTTTAAGAAATATTTAAAAGGAAATAAATCATAAGGAGAGCCTGTGGAACTGATTGCAAACTTCATTGACATCTTCATGCACCTCGATAAGCATTTAAGCCTTGTCATTCAGAATTACGGGACGTTGACATATGTAATCCTGTTTCTTGTTATTTTCTGCGAAACAGGCCTGGTGGTTACGCCTTTTCTCCCTGGCGATTCTCTGCTTTTTGCTGTCGGAACTTTTGCAGCAATAGGCGCACTCGATGTCTCTGTTATTTTTGTCCTTCTCACAATAGCTGCAGTAGCAGGAGATACAGTGAACTACTGGATAGGAAATTTTGTGGGACCGAAGGTTTTTCATAAAGACGATGTGAGATTTCTGAATAAAAAACACCTTGAGCGCACCCATCGGTTCTATGAAAAATACGGAGGCAAAACAATAATCATAGCGAGGTTTGTCCCAATTATCCGCACATTTGCTCCGTTTGTGGCAGGCATAGGAAGCATGGCCTATGGACGTTTCCTCAGTTACAACATCATAGGCGGCATTTTATGGATTGCTGTCTGCGTTTTTGCAGGTTATTTCTTCGGCAATATCCCCATTGTAAAGCAGAACTTCGGCATCGTTATCTTAGCCATTATCTTTATTTCAATCATGCCCGGAGTTATAGAGTTTCTACGCCATCGCTACAGGGTATCAAAGAATGAGCGCTAAGGGCAGGATAGCAAGGGCTGCTGGACTGATGTCCATTGCAACCTTTATAAGCCGCATCCTCGGCTATGTAAAGGACATGATCCTTGCGCGGTATTTTGGTGCAACCGGAATCGCCGATGTCTTTTTTGTTGCCTTCAGGATTCCCAATCTTTTAAGGGAGCTTTTTGCAGAAGGCTCCATGTCATCTGCCTTTATACCTGTAGTCACAGAATACCAGACAAAGCACGGAAGGGCTGAGGCAAACAGGCTTGTAAGTTCAACATTCATATTCATCCTTATTTTTGTGGGTATAATTTGTGCCCTCGGAATAATTTTCGCACCTGCCATTGTTTCTGCAATCGCACCTGGATTTTTAAAAGAGCCTGAAAAGTTCTCCAACACTGTTCTTCTAACGAGAATAATGTTTCCGTTTCTTCTGTTTATCAGCCTTGCTGCATTGACAATGGGAGCTTTAAATACGAGGGGTGTTTTTTTTATTCCTGCACTGGCGCCTGCAATGCTTAATATTGCGATCATTGTCTGTGTTTTAACGCTGTCAATGCAATTCACCAATCCCATTGTTGCCGTTGCCATCGGCGTAACTACAGGTGGACTCGTACAGTTTTTAATTCAGGTTCCGTCTTTTTTTAGGCAGGGATATACATTAGGGTCAAGGGTTAAGGGGCAAGGGTCAAGGGGCTGGCATCCGGGACTGAAAAGAATAGGTCTCCTCATAATCCCTTCCACTGCCGGACTCGCAGTTGCCCAGATTAATATATTCATAAGTACAATCCTCGCATCATACCTTGCTGAAGGAAGTATTACCTATCTTTACTATTCAATGAGATTGATCCAATTTCCTATAGGAATATTCGGTGTAGCAATGGGCATGGCAGTGCTTCCTGCCCTTTCAGAGCATTCTGTGAAGGGCGAAATGGAAAAGGTAAAAGAAGATTTTTCCTTTGCGCTGAGGCTGCTGTTTTTTATTACAGTGCCTGCAATGATCGGCCTAATAGCATTGAATGTCCCTATTGTAAGCACCCTTTTTCAGAGGGGTAAGTTTGAATATGCTGCGACTGTAGGCACATCGGATGCCCTTATGTTTTACTCACTCGGAATATGGGCTATTGTGGGAGTCAGGGTTATCGCTGCAACTTTTTATTCCATGCAGGACACAAAAACTCCTGTGAAGGTGGCTGCTGCAGCAATGATAATCAATGTGATATTCAGTCTTCTCTTGATGAAGCCTATGAAGCACAATGGCCTTGCCTTTGCCAATGCCATTGCATCGGGCTGCAATTTTGTATTGCTGTTTTATTTCCTCAGAAAGAGGCTTGGAGGCATAGGGACAAAGAGGATACTGAACTCCTTTACAAAGACATTTATTGCATCTGCAATCATGGGACTTGCAGGATGGTTTATTGCCAGAAATGAAATATGGTCAATAAGTGAAGTATGGACCATGAGCGGCTATGGTCTTAAGAAGGCAGTATATCTCGGCTCGGCAATAATAATCTGCGGCGGAATATATATGTTCCTTTCCTATTTACTAAAGAGTGAGGAGTTGGGTTATATTATAAAGAGAGTAAAAGAGAAAATGAGTAAATAAGTATATGAGTGAAATGGTTTTTACCCATCCACCCATTTGCCCATCTACTCATTAACTAAATTATGGAGAAAGTATGCTTATTAAAAGTATAGTAGTCGGTCCCCTTAAGGTTAACTGTTTTATTGTTGCAGATGAAGGGTCTAAAAAGGCCATGGTGGTTGACCCCGGCGACGAGCCTGACAGGATAATGGATATAATCAAAAACAATGATTTTGTTGTCGAGTATATCATATGTACTCACGGACACTTTGACCATGTGGGTGCAGTAAGCGATTTGAAGAAGGAGACTGATGCAAAGGTCTTAATCCATAAGGATGAGTTTGAGATATACGATGCTGCAAAGGATATGGCAGCGTTCTGGGGATACGACCTTGACCCATTGCCTGATCCAGATGTTTTGGTAAAGGACGGAGAAGATATTACGGCCGGCGATTTGAGTTTTAAAGTATTTCACACACCAGGCCACAGCCCGGGCGGCATATGCCTTTATGGCGAAGGTATTGTTATCACTGGTGATACCCTTTTTGCAGGCTCTGTTGGAAGGACAGATTTCCATGGTGGTGATACGAATAAGCTTAAGGAATCTTTCAAGAGATTGATGTCATTACCGGAAAATATAAGGGTTCTGCCGGGGCACGGCCCTGAAACAACGATAGGCCGGGAAAAAAGGGAAAATATGTTTTCGGATGAATTGCTGCTATGAAAAGGCTTTTAATTGCATTTGCTGTTTTTGCAACCCTTCTTTCTTGTTCCAACCAGAGCAACCCGTCTGATTCTAATGCCACTAATAAGCCTCAATATCCCACGCAGAACTTTAATGCCTCTCCGATAATCCTGTCTATTCTTCCTGTTGAAAGTGCGGGTGCAATGTACGAGAGGTTTGTCCCTTTAAAGTATTACCTCGAGAATGTTCTGAAAAGACCGGTAATTATCAAGGTTGCAAAGGATTATGAAACAGCCATCCATGAGATAGGCAACGGTCAGGTGCATATGGCGTGTCTCGACCCTGCCACATATTGCGAGGTCAGGGCACGATATAAAAACAGAGTAGTTCCCCTCGTCAGGCCTATGGGTAAAGAGGGCGCTACATCCCGGAGCGTACTGGTTGTAAAGGATAATAGTGGTATAGAGAAGGTAGCGGATGTAAAAGGCAAGAGACTTGCCCTCGGCAATAAACAGTCGTCATTCAGCTATCTGATACCCCTTGCAATGTTGAATGACGTGAGCCTGAGGGTAAAGGATTTCAGCGATGTTGATTTCCTCCAGCAGGAAGACAGGGTTGCCCTTTCTGTGCTCATAGGGGATTATGACGTGGGAGCCATGAGCGAGCCGGTGGCAAGGAAATATACTAAAGACGGGCTTAAAATAATAAAAACCTCAGAGGCAATATCCTCCTTTGTCCTATGCGCATCAAATATGCTTTCGGAGGAAGTGAGGAGGGATATAATCAAAGGCCTTGTCTCATTAAAGGACAGAGAGACCCTTGCATCTGTGGACAGAGACATACAGGGGTTTGCTGCTGCTGAAGACAGGGATTTTGATGTTGTCAGGGTGATGATCAAAAACCTTACAGGGAGGGATTACATAGAGTATGGGCCCAAGACAATAAAGGTTGCCATACTTCCCCTTTATTCAGCCATAACCCTTTATGACCGGTATGAGCCTTTAATGAAATACCTGTCTCAAAAAACAGGTTACGAATTCAAGCTCGTAATACCCAGGGACTTCGAAGATTTCATGCAGGTGGTTAAAAGCGGGAAGGTGGATTTTTCCTACCAGAACCCGTATATCTTTGCATTGATCGACAGGGAGGTTGACATAAAGCCTTTAGTTACAACAATCGGCGAGGACAGCCCTTCCGAGGGGTCGAAGGAGGATGGCGACAGGTTCAGGGGCGTTATCATAACGAGGCAGGACAGCGCAATCAGGGATATAAGGGACTTGAGAAATAAAAGGGTTCTCATAACATCGCCCAAATCGGCAGGAGGCTATCTTTCGCAGAGGTTATTCCTCATGCAACTTGGCATAGACACGGAAAGGGACATGAAGGTCGTAGATGCAAAGAGACAGGAGAATGTAATCCTCGGTGTTTATCGGGGAGAGGCTGATGCAGGCTTTGTTCGGGAGGCGGCCCTTGTGGTATGGAAGGATGCGGTCGATATGAAAAAGATAAGGGTGCTGGCAAGGACAAAGCCGCTTCCAAACTGGCCTTTTGCATTGTGCAGAAATGTACATCCATCCCTCGTTAACGAGGTCCGGCGCCTTTTGATCGAACTAAAGGATAAAGAAATACTGAGGGCTGCAAAGATAAAGGGCTTTAAGACAGCTAATGAGGCGGAATTCGAAGCCCTCAAGCAGTATTGATTATGAAAGCGAACATTAAGGGAATATTAAGAAAACTCAGCCTTGTCCAGAAATTCTCCATGGCTGTTATTTTCCTTATCTTTATCATCATGGTCGTGGTGAATACCCTCATTATTACCTATCAGAGAAGTGCATTGAGAACAGAGATGGATAATAACCACCTTGTGGTCGTCAGGAACCTTGCAAAGGATGCTGTCGAGCCTTTGATATTCAAAGATCCCCTGAGACTGGATGAGATGGTGAGGATCACTGCCCATGCGCCGGGATGCATGTACGTGGGCATAGTTGACCACAATGAAAGGATTGTTGCCAACACAAACAGAAAACTGCTCGGGCAGACCCTGCCGGCAGACATCCGTAAATATACGGATCTCGTCATAAACAGGGGGAAAGAATATATACGTGATATTTCCGAAGATGACGTAAAGGAGATATTGATCCCTGTTAAGGCCGGGTACGAGGTGGTGGGAATGGTGTTTGTCGGCTTTTCGAAGGAAAGCACCGAAGGGGTAATCGAGCATAACTTGAAGGGGCTTAAAAACCACATTCTCTTAATCTCGGGCATTGTTATGGTCATAGGCATATGGGGTTCATTCGGTCTTGCAAGGCTTCTCACAACGCCCATGAAAAAACTGAAGGAGAAAATGGAACTCGTGCAGGCAGGAAATCTTGATGCGGAAGTCCCGAATGATTATCTTCTGAACTGCTGGGAAGTCCTGGATTGCGAGGCAAAGGAATGTCCTGCATATGGCAAAAAGAGGTGCTGGACCGTATCCGGTACCATGTGTTATGGAGGGCTTCAGGGGGATGTTTTTGAGAAGATCTGCGATTGCAAGAACTGCATAGTTTATAAGGAGTCATGCGGTGACGAGATTGGAGAGCTCATAGAGGTCTTCAACCAGATGATAAAGAAACTTAAAGACAGTATTGAAGAGTTGGAGGAGACTGGTAAGGAAAAGACCCGCCTTGAAAAGCTCTCTGCACTCGGTGAGATGTCCATGACAGTTGCCCATGAGATTAAGAATCCGCTGAATGCCATTCGAGGCGCTGTGTCATACCTCCAGAATAATTTTAAAGGAGAGGTCTTAAAGGAGTTCCTTTCTATCATAGAAGAAGAGACCAAAAGACTGAATGAGATCGTGACGAGCTTTTTGAGGTTTTCAAAACCCGTACCCCTGCATTTAGAGGTCTCGGATATGAACAAGGTGATCAGGGAGACAGTGGAGCTTGTCAGGCAGGAGGCAACAGAAAATAATGTGGAGGTCATAATGTCACTCGATGAAAGAATCCCTCCCTTTAAATTTGATACACAGCAGCTTAAGCAGGCGCTCCTTAACATAATCGTTAACTCTCTCGATGCAACAAAGGCAGGGGATACTATAAAAATCAACACAGAAATCTTTGACTCAAAGGTGCTTGTCGTGATAAAAGATACAGGGATGGGCATGAGCGAGGAGATAGTTTCTGAAATATTCAAGCCATTTTTCAGCACAAAGACACGCGGTTCAGGGCTCGGCCTTGCCTGTGTCGAAAGGATCGTGAAAGACCATAAAGGGAATATCTCTGTAAAGAGCGAAATTGGCAAGGGTACGGAATTCATAATAACCCTGCCGGTATGGAATTAACAAATGAACAATAATAAAGGGAAAATACTGCTTGTGGATGATGAAGCCAATACCCTGAAGGTGTTGTCCGCCATCCTTAAAAAGAGCGGCTATGACGTGTATACATCGAGGACAGCCGAAGAGGCAATGGGCAGGGTTTCAAGGCTTAACCTCGATACGGTTATTACGGATTACAGGCTTCCGGGAATGAGCGGGGCGGAATTGTTGGATGCCATGAAGGAAAAGGGCTATCGCATTCCCGTGGTAATGCTCACAGCATACGGCACTATAGAAAAGGCTGTGGATGCTATGAGAAGGGGCGCCTTCAATTATCTTACAAAGCCTGTAAATCCAGACGAACTTCTTACGGTTGCAAGGGAGGCCGTGGAAAAGCACAGGTTGATGCTCGAAAACATATCGTTGAAATCACAATTAAAGGAGCGTAATAGCTTTAAGAATATAATCGGCAAAAGCCATGTTATGCAGGACATCTTTAATCTTATAGAGACAGTCTCAAAAAGCAACTCCAATGTCATGATAATAGGAGAAAGCGGTACAGGCAAAGAGCTTGTTGCACGGGCCATTCATTATGAGTCTTTACGGGCAAACGGCTCCTTTATCCCCATCGACTGTGCTGCACTGCCGGAAGAGCTCCTTGAAAGCGAGCTTTTCGGTCATGAAAAGGGTTCATTCACAGGCGCATATGAACAGAAGACGGGGCAGATAGAACTCGCCAACGGAGGCACGGTTTTTCTCGATGAGATAGGCGAGCTTTCATTGAATATACAGAAGAAGTTTTTAAGATTTCTCCAGGAAAGAGAGATACTGAGGGTTGGCGGAAAGCACAGGATAAAGGTGGATGTGAGGATTATTGCTGCAACTAACCGCGACCTCGAATCAGAAATAAAAAGAGGGAACTTCAGGGAAGACCTTTTTTACAGGCTCAATGTTGTCACCATACATGTCCCGCCTTTAAGGGAGAGAAAGGAGGATATGCCATTGCTTGCCGGCCATTTCCTGAATAAATTCAATAAAGCAAACAACAGGGCGATAAGTTCGTTGGACAGCGAGGTTATGAGGGCTTTTATGGATTATGACTGGCCCGGCAATGTAAGGGAACTCGAAAATGTCATAGAACGTGCGGTTGTTTTATGCCCAACTGATGTTATCACAATGAAATATCTTCCGAAGTCGATCCGAGAAATGCATAGCGTGGATAAAGGTGCTTCAGAGGCTCTCAATCTCGTAGAGACAGAGAAGAAGCTGCTCCTCGGCGCCCTTGAAAAGACATCGTGGAATCAGACAAAGGCTGCGGAGATCCTCGGAATATCGAGGAAGCAGCTCAGGACAAAAATGAAGCATCACGGCCTTCTTCCAGAATAAAATTTACTTTAACCTCTTGCCTGTCGCCCGTTTTTCCAATCGTCCCATTTGGAACAGTGTTTTTAAGCGCTTTGTCGTGTGAGGGCAAATACACCGATTAATCAAGCTCGAAATTTTTGCACTAAGTACTTTATTTGCAAGCAATGATAAGCATATCTGTTCCCATGCGCATTGCAATTTTTGCAATTTTTACTATTTATATGCTTTAATGATAAGCATATCTGTTCCCATGCGCATGAGATGGTGCAGGCTGGCAAGCTTATTGCTACTTACTGAAGGGCAGATCAGGATACCCCTGTGTAATGCTGCAAATAAACACTGCATTTGAACAAAACAATAAATTTAAAAGGGGAGAGAGATTATGAATATCAAAAGATTATTGTTTGTTGTGGGCATTGCCAATGCTGTTGTTCTTGGCATCATCCTTGCCCTTTTTATCGTCCATAACGAAAAGGTGAAGGCAAGGACGGAGAAGAGGATAAACATTGACCAGGCCCTGCTTTTGAATCTAAACGATATGTATACCCAGGGCCTGCAGACAGGACAGGCAACAAGGAATGTTCTGATTAATCCAAAGGACGAAAAGGCAAAGGAAAATTATAAGAAGGCACATGAAGATTTCATTAAGGCAAATGACGAGGCCATTAAGCTGTCTGCCGGGAAGATGCAGGAGGAGTTAAAAAGGATTAAAGCCCTGTGGGATGAAGATCATAAACTTAAAACAGAGGTGCAGGAGCTTGCTGCTTCAGGCAAAAGGGATGATGCAATAGCTGTACTGATACAGAAGGAAACCCCTAAGTGGAGAGATGTGAGAAGTTCCTTGCTCGAAATGATGGAGGAGCAAAAGGGTAAATTTAAAGAGAGCCTCGAACAGGACAGAAAGGCAATGCGGAGCGGCACTATACTGCTCATAGTGATTATCATGCTTTCGTTGGTCGGATTTTCGGCATTTCTCCTTATCATCAATAAAACCATGCAGAAAAATATGGCGAATGCCCTTGAATGCTTTACTACATTCTTGGAAGGAGGCGAATCGAAAAAGGAGTGCATGATGACCGATGAGAGCAATTTCCTGAAAGATGTCTACAACAAGATACTGATGTCTTTGAGAGAGACAATGCTGAAGATCAGCGATGCCGCAGGAAGTGTAACGCAGGATGTCAATTCCCTTGCAGAAAGGATAAATAATATAGATGCAGGAGCAAAGGAGCAGTTGTCACAGGTTGACCATGTTGCATCGGTCACTGCCGAGGTATCGCAGACAATCATTGACGTGGCAAAGAACGCGTCATATGCCTCTGAGGCAGCAAAGGAGGCAACGGACATCGCAGGGAAAGGGAAGAATACTGTAAAGAAGGCAGTGGATGCCATAGTAGGGATTGCAGAGTCGGTAAAAGAGTCGTCGCATACGATAGAAGAACTTGGCAAGAGTTCACAGGAAATCGGAGAGATAGTGGCAGTAATAAATGACATAGCAGACCAGACAAACCTCCTTGCATTGAATGCAGCAATAGAGGCGGCCCGTGCAGGAGAGCAGGGGAGAGGGTTTGCTGTTGTTGCAGATGAGGTCAGAAAGCTTGCGGAAAGGACATCAAAGGCAACCGGCGAGATAGCGGAAAAGATAAAGGCTATACAGATAAAATCGGAGGCATCTGTTGAGGCAATGGAGAGAAGCAGTAAAGATGCAACGGGAGGCGTAACACTTGCCGATGAGGCTGTGAAGGCGCTTGATGAGATAGTTATAGCAACACAGAAGGCAATGGACATGATACAGAGGATTGCAGCAGCAACCGAGGAGCAGTCATCTGCATCAGAGAAAATCACTCACAACATGGAAAACATAACAGGGCTTGTGAACAAAACCGTCAGCATGATCGAAGATGCAAGGCAGATTATGGATAGACTTAACTCTCAGGCAAAGGAATTAGACCAGAGCATAAGCTGGTTTAAAGTTTAATAAGCACCCTTTCCATATCTGTCCCATTTGGGCCAACTCCTTCAAGCGGGTTGGCCTAAATGGGACAGATTGTAAACAGGCTTAACTTCGAGGATTTCATCAAAATCCTTCTTTCACAGCATTTTTACAGATTTCCAATGCAATGGTATGGTTATTGCTATATACTTTATCGGACAGGGTAGAGAGCAACTTTTTATAAGACAAAAAGGGGGTGTTGTATGAAGAAGATTTTGGCGGCGCATGATGGCTCTGACGCTGCAGACAGGGCATTATTGGAGGCAGCAGCCATCGCACAGAAGTTCGGGTCTAAACTAACCGTTATTTCGGTAGTTCCAAATCTCTGCTTTTCAGAGAATAGGGACAGACTGCGACACGGTAACCAAACTTTACAGGGCCGAGGTTGAAGGAGCAATGAAAGGGGTTCAGACATTGCTCAAGGAAAAGGGGATCGAGGCTGAGACCATTGTCCTCGAGGGAAGTCCGGCAGACGTGATTGTTGACCATGCAAAGGGTATGGGTATGAGCCTGATAGTAGTCGGTTCAACAGGGAAACAGGCAACCGAAAGGACGATCCTCGGGAGTGTGTCTTCAAAGGTTGTCGCTAACGCACCGTGTTCGGTGCTGGTCGTTAGATAAGAATGGAGGGAATTATGAAGCGTTTCTGGGTATCGATGATAATTGCATTAAGTGCGACTGTATTTATGTTTTATCAGAATGGCGCCTTTGCTGAAAAGCCGAAAGAGACAAAGGCTCCTGTTGCAAAAGAGGAAAAGAAGCCAGAGGCAAAGACAGAGCAGAAGCAGGAGATAAAATTAGACATGTCTACTGCACCGACCATTCAGGCAGATAAGACCTCGCTGACCAATGGCGGGACTATTACTGTTACAGGCACTGCCCCTGTAGGAAAGCCTGTCTATCTTGAGGTCTGGGCTGAAAAAAAGGTTCGTGCCTCAAGATTTGATACAGATGTTGACAAAGAGACGGGCAAGAGGCCTTATATACTTTATATGACTTATGAGATGCCTGCCCATTATAAGATCTATATCCCAAAGGATAAGGAAGAGGGCCTCGAAAAAATAAAGAAAGAGGGTAAGAAATGGTCTTATTCAAAGGCCCTTAAGGATTTGGGCGCAGACATTGCCTATTCTGTCCCTGCAAAGGCAAAGATAGACAGATACCAGGCCACACTCATGGGGAGTATCATAGGTTCGAGGGGAGAATTGCTGCCTCCCATGGATGAAAAGGAAAACAAGAAGCGCTCCATGCAGCTTGTAAAGGCAAGATTTAGAAGCCCTGACAAGGTATTGGCACCCACTGTTGAAGTTAATCCTGATGGATCGTATAAGGCTCAGGTAACGATTCCTAAAGGCTCTGCTCCTGGGAAATATACAGTTGTGGCAGTTGTGGATAAGAATGTTAAGAGCCAGCCTGTTACAATCGAAAACAGCATAAGCTTTCCAAATATTTATCTGAGCAATGCCGGTACAAGCCTAAATCTTTTTGGTCCGTTCTTTCTCACACTGGGCGTAGTTATATTCGGAGTTTTGATGGGCGCAGGCGGAGGATTCATACTGAATCCATTGCTGGTCTCCATCTGGCCGTTGCCGCATACCATAGTGGCAGGAACAGTCATGCCTACAGTTTTATTTTCACAGGCAAGCGGTATCTACAATTACTCCAAGATCAAATTCATAAGCTGGAAACTGGGTGTAAGCATAGGTGCAGCCATGGTTTTAGGAGGCTTTATAGGCCCTAAACTCACAGAGATGATTACGCTGGAACAGTTTAAATTCGTTTTCGGATGGATACTCCTTATACTGGCGAGTCTTATGTTCTGGCAGACAACACCCGGCTACATTGCAAAGAATAAAAAGGAGCAGGCAATCCTCAATGAGTTCAAGAAAAAGGCAGAAGAAGCTGCAAAGGCAAAAAAACGGGGCTAATAATAGATAGGTAATGAAATAGGAGGTATAATTATGGTAGTAGAATTCTGGGGGCAAGAATTTAAAGTCAATATAGTTTTAGGATGTATCGGTGGTCTTCTGATAGCAGTTGTTTCATCCATGTTCGGATTTGGTGGCGGGCCGTTTATGATTCCATTAATGACCGTTGGATTGGGACTTCCAATGTATGTGGTTGTCGGAAGTTCCCTTCTGGCAATATTTTTCAACACGCTCATGGGAACAATGCGCCACTATCAGTTCGGGAACTTTGACCTGCTTTTCTTTTTGATAATGTTCCCTGCTGCAATAATAGGTGGCTTTATAGCACCACAGATAGCAAAGCGTGTAAGCCCGTTGACGGTTAAAAGGGTAGCGATTGTGGGATTGGTTCTCCTGGCATTGAACCTGCTTGGAGTGTACTAAATCGAATATGTCTATAAATGCAGGGTATAGTAGTATTTATGCTACTGTACCCTGCATATCGTTAAATTGAGCGATTATACATGTCGGGCACGGCTCAAAGACTTTAAAAAGTGTAGGTTCAAATGTATATGAGTGATTACAAATGCATCATCCAACAAGTATCCAATGTTGTAGAATAACGGATACAGGAGAAATGTCTTTACAAGTGCGGGGTTTAAAGTCTTTTCGCCGCACCTGACATATTTCTAAATTAGAGTCTCTCAATAAGTAAATAATAGTCTTCAGGAGGATAAAAGATGGGAGAAGTTTCGTCTGTATACAGCATGTGCGGTATGTGCGCTGTCCGCTGCTCTATAAGGGTTGAAGTGGAAGACGGCGCTGTTAAGTGGATCGAGGGCAATCCCCATGAACCAGGATTGGAAGGAAGCCTCTGTGCAAAGGGATCTGCAGGACTCGCATTCGAATATGATGCAGAACGTCCACAGTATCCAATGATAAGAGACGGAGAAAGAGGCTCTGGAAAATGGAAAAAGGCAACATGGGATGAGGCCCTTGATTATATAGCAGCAAAACTTAAAGGGGTAACAGAGAAATACGGCGGCAAGGCCATAGCCCTTTCTGACAGGAGCGGCCCTTTTACTGACCTGACAACAAGCTTTTTGAAGGCACTGGGTTCTCCGAATTACTTTAATCACGATGATACATGCGGAAAAAATGTAGACATGGCATGCAAGAGCCTCTTTGGATTTGCAGGAAGGGGTGAGTTTAGCTATGACTTTGCCAATACAGGACACATAGTGCTTTATGGAAGGAATGTCTTTGAATCTTTACAGGTAAAAGAAGTCAACAATATACTGGATGCAATGGACAAGGGCGCAAAACTGACATATATAGATTGCAGGGCAACTGTTACGGCATCAAAGGCTGACAGGTTCCTCATGATAAGGCCCGGGACAGACTATGCCCTTAACCTTGCCATCATACATGTGATATTGAAGGAAAGGCTCTATGATATAGACTTTATAAATAAAAATGTTACAGGGCTGACAGAGCTTGAGAGCTTTGTTGTGCCATATACACCTGAGTGGGCGGAGAAAGAGACAGGAATACCGGCGCAGGAGATTATTAATCTTGCCCGGGATGTAAGCAATGATAAGCCTAAGGTAATATTCCATCCGGGATGGATGCTCGCAAGATACCTTGACTCCTTTTATGCCAGCAGAACTATTTACATTTTGAATGTCCTGATGGGAAACATCGAAACAAGGGGCGGTTTAATCATTGCAAAAGGACCTGCTGATGCAGGCAAGAAGCCGTTAAACTCCCTCGGTGCAAGAATCCCTGATCTAACGGATAAGATAGTGGATGCAGCCATGAAAAACAAGCCCTTTGGAACAGGCCACGTGGTCAATCTCTATAAGGCGATAAAAACAGGAGAGCCTTACCCCATAAAGGCATATTTTGTCTATCGCTATGACCCGATAGCTTCCCTTCCAGACCCTGAAGCACAGAAAAAGGTTTTAGATAATCTGGATTTACTGGTTTCTATTGATGTGAATTACAGCCAGACAGGATGGTATTCCGATGTGATTCTTCCCGAATCCACCTATCTTGAAAGATCAAATATCATCGGCACAGCAAAAGGGCCTAAACCCTCTTTTGTGATGAGGAGACAGGCTATTGCACCGAGGTATGACAGCAAACCTGCATGGGAGATATTCACGCTCATAGCTGGAAGAATGGGGGTTGGTCAATATTTCCCGTACAAGGGCATCGAGGATATCTGGAATTACCAGCTTGAAGGGACGGGTGTTAAGATCGAGGATTTCAATGCCAAAGGATCGGTGAGCCTTGCAAAGGATCCCATCCTTAAGGATAGAAATGATCTGAAATTCAAGACGCCGTCAGGGAAGATAGAGTTCGTCTCACAGGAGCTTGCAAAGTCCGGATTTGAGTCATTTAAGGCATATGCAACTCCCAGAAAACCAGAAAAAGGCGCCTTCAGACTAATATTTGGCAGAAGTGCTGTTCACACCCATGCCCAATCGCAAAACAATATTTACCTCAATGAGCTTATGCCAGAGAATGTCCTCTGGATAAATGAAAAGGAGGCAAAGGATCTGGGAATAAAGGATGGAGATACTGTTGAGGTATCTTCAAACGGATACAGCGGAAAAATAAAAGCGAAGGTAACACCGTTCATACATCCTGAAGCGGTATTTATGGTGCACGGATTCGGCAATGAGATACCGCTTAAGACAAGATCGTACAAAAAGGGTCTCAGTGATACGAAGTTTGAGATAGGACTGCTCGAAACAACAGACCCTGTGGGCGGCGGCGTTGCTTATGCTGAATGTTTTGTAGTCGTTAAGAAGGCATAAGGAGGAGGTACAATGAGCATATATTATATTTATCAGGATCAGAAAAGATGCATAGGATGTTATGCCTGCGAGGTGCATTGCAAGACCAAGAACAATGTACCTGTAGGGCCGAGACTTTGCAGGATTATTCCTGTAGGACCAAAACTGGTTGGCAATATTCCGAGGATGCAATTTATCTTCATGCCCTGTTTCCACTGCGAAAAACCATGGTGCGTGTCTGCATGTCCAACAGGAGCAATGCAGAAAAGATCAAAGGACGGAATTGTTTTTGTGGAGCAATCCCTTTGCGTTGGATGCAAGTCCTGCATAACAGCATGCCCATGGGGTGTTCCGCAGTGGAATCCAGAGGCAGGAAAGGTCATAAAATGCGACTACTGCAAAGACAGGGTTGATAAGGGTTTGAAGCCTGCATGTATTACCAAATGCACAGCCCACTCGCTCAAATGGGTTTCTGCAGCAGAGGCATCTGCGCTTAAGCGTGAGAAGTTCGCAAAGGAGATCACTGAATTCGGGGCATTGTACTAAGGGGTAACGCCAAATGAACCAGATGTTACCGGGCAGTTACATACCAACCGATTACCTGCCGATATTAATCATCATGATGATAG
>NZ_DAIOFX010000034.1:16644-20139 GCF_036745535.1 Dissulfurispira sp. | reverse complement strand
GCCCCTGATTGCGAAAAGAATGCATTTCTGCCCCTCGGAAGCATGCCTGCTGCAAAGGTGGCATTCATGCTGTTGGCTGTATTGATTATCCCGAGACAGTTTGGGCCCAGGATACGGATATTGTTGTCCTTACTTATTATCCTGATTTCTTGTTCCAGCCTGACGCCTTCTGTACCCGCCTCTTTAAAGCCTGCGCTCACAATTACCGCTGCCCTGACTCCTGCAGCAGCACAATCAACAAGGGTCCCGGGTACAAATCTGGCAGGGACTGCTATAACCGCAAGGTCGATGTTTTCGCCAACTTCCGAGGCCTTCTGATATGCCTTAAGCCCTAAGATGTCCGGGGGCGGATGGGTTTATAGGGTACAGCCTGCCTTTATAGCTGAATCTAACAAGATTATTTAAGACAGCGCCGCCGACCTTCTGTAGGTCTCTCGATGCACCAATGACTGCGATGGAATCAGGATTAAACAGGGATTCAAGCATAAAACAAGTCTACTTCAGAACATATTGACAATCAAGACAAAAGAGGGTCTTTGATTCCTGCCTCTTTGAATCCCTTTGCCCTGAAGAGACAGCTATCGCACTTACCGCAAGGAATATGTCCTATAGGACTTATATGACCTATGTCTTTTTGGGGGTCATAACAACTCCATGTGAAGGAATAGTCGAATCCCATTTCTGCACCTTTTCTTATTATCTCTCCCTTTGTCATATAAAGGAGTGGCGCCTTTATTTTAAATTTGATTTTGCCTTCCACAGAAACCCTTGTTGCAAGGTTCGCCATCTCCTCAAATGCCTTTAGGTATTCAGGCCGACAGTCTGGATAACCGCTGTAGTCCACCGCATTTGCACCGATGAAAATATCCGGTGCCTCAAGCACCTCTGCCCATCCGAGGGCAAAGGAGAGGAAAATCGTGTTGCGTGCCGGGACATAAGTCACTGGAATATGTCCTATAGGACTTATGTGACCTACTTTTTTCGGCACTTCAATATCCGCCGTTAATGCCGAGCCTCCGATCTCTCTAAGGTCAAATTTTATTATCAAATGTTTCTTAGCGCCAAGACTTTCAGCTACTTTCTTTGCAGACTCAAGCTCAAGCCTGTGCCTCTGAGCATAATCAAAGCTCAATGCATAAATATCGTATCCTTCTGCTTTCGCGATAGCTGCAGTTGTTGATGAATCAATTCCGCCGCTTAACAAAATAACTGCTTTTTTAGTCATAATTTTTTGCTTTTCCCTTTAGCCTATCGCCTATCTTTTCCCCTATCTTACTCTCTGTCCCCTGTATAAGCCTCTTAATATTGGCTGTGTGCCTTACGAATATTAAAACAGTGATTGCGATAGCAATTACCATTTTTTCATTTGAATAATCCAGCATGTAAATGCTTAGCGGCAGCAGGCCAAATGCAACCAGTGCGCTTAAAGAAGAGTATCTTGTCCATCTTGCTGTCAAGAGCCATAGGGTAATAGTAAGAAGTGCGACATGGGGAGAGAAAGCAAGCAAAACCCCGATGCTTGTTGCAACGCCCTTGCCTCCCTTAAATTTCAGGAATAACGAGAAATTGTGGCCTAATATGGCAGAAATGCCGAGAATGCCTGCATCAAAAATACCCAATCCAAAAAGCTTTCCGATTGCAACCGGAAGCGCTCCTTTTGCAATATCTCCTATCAGAGTAAATAAAGCCGCTTCCTTACCCACTGCCCTGAGAACATTTGTCGCGCCTATGTTTCCGCTGCCCACCTTTCTTAAATCGATTCCCTTGGTCTTTGCAATCAATAGACCTGTAGGGATAGAGCCTATGAGAAACGATAGGATTATTAATACAGGCATCATTGGGTCTGCCTCCAGAAAGAAATTGTGTATTTAACTCCTGATGCCAGAGCAAGGATAAGGGCAATATACATAAGAACAAGGCCGACATCGTAAAAATCCAGATCCCCTATGCCTCCTGGCAGGAGGAGGAGTATTATGGCTGTCATCTGGGATGCTGTCTTCAACTTGCCTCCTGTCTCTGCAGGAATGACAATATTCTTCGAAAGGGCAACGACCCTCAATGTTGTTACAACAAACTCCCTCACTATAATTACTATTGCTACCCATGCAGAAAGCCTTACCATATCAACGAGCAGTATCAGCGCAGAGATTACGAGAAATTTGTCTGCAATAGGGTCAAGGATTATCCCGAATTTCGTTATCTGTCCTGATTTCCTTGCTAAATACCCGTCAAGAAAATCCGTTGCAGATGCAATGATAAAAATTGTTATGCCCAACAGCGGGCTTTTCGGTGTTATTAAGACAAAAAAGGGGATTAATATTATCCTGCTGAATGTAAGGATTGTTGGGAGATTAAACCGTATAGTACTCATCAATCAGCTCTTTCCACTTTCCGTTTGACTTCAGTATGAGGTCGCATATTTCCCTGACAGCACCTCTGCCACCGCGATTCTCTGTAACGATCATTGCCTCTGCCTTTGTCTCTTCTGTGGCGTCTGCAACAGCAACAGAGAGTGCAACCCTTTTAAAGATTGGAATATCCACAATGTCATCCCCGATATATGCCACTTCTTTGTCAGTGATTCCCATCTTCTCTATGAGATGTTCATAGGCAACAGACTTTATGTGACATCTCTGGTAAACCTCTGTTATGCCGAGCTCATGCGCCCTTCTCTCCACTACCTTTGAGTGCCTCCCTGTGATTATGGCAACCTTAATGCCTGCTTTTTCGAGCATCTTTATGCCATGCCCATCTCTCACATGAAATGCCTTGAACTCATTTCCTTCGTTGTCAAGGATAATGCTTCCGTCAGTAAGCACTCCATCAACATCAAGAATGAGGAGTTTTATGTTTTTGGCGATTGCCTCTATCTGCTTTTTAGTTTTTTTCATCATTCTCCAACCGCCTTTAAAGCTTCTTGATAAAGGGAGTCTTTTATCCAAAAACCTGCCTTGGTTCTTAATTTATCCAAGACCGGTTTCAATAATGGAATTTTCTTTTCGAGCTTTGCCCTTATTAAAATCCCTATAACTCCTGTCTTTTCTATCCCATAAAAATCTGCCATCTCTCTTGCATCATCCTCGTCAAGAAGGACAAGGACGTTCTTTTTCTGAAGGGCATATGCAATAGTTTCCGCCTCTCCGTTATCAAGGTCTTTCTTCAAAAGCTGCACGAGTGGCGTTTCTTCAACCTTTACAACCTTTATCCATTTAGCTTTTTTAATGTCGGAAACGCCGGCTTTACCTTCCCCGTCCAGAACTGTTTCTTTCCAGACGGCCTGAGTAATATGAATCTCAGAAAAATTGTTTTAAAAGATCTAATTGACCTATGATAGCCAAATTCATGATAGGAGAGGCGTTACTGATTACAAGTTTCTCTGGCAAATTTCATGTCCTCCTTAAGCTCCTTCTCGGTATAGTGTCTTGGAATCTTGCGTTTCCCGGGTTCTTCCTGAAATTCCCATTTACTCATTCTTGCCAGCTCCCTTGCTTTTCC
>NZ_DAIOFX010000034.1:0-16544 GCF_036745535.1 Dissulfurispira sp. | reverse complement strand
CGGGTTCTTCCTGAAATTCCCATTTACTCATTCTTGCCAGCTCCCTTGCTTTTCCCAGCTCCCTTGCTTTTCCAAGGGAAAGGATATGTCTCTCGTATAGGATAATAGAAAGTTCTTTAA
Source organism: Dissulfurispira sp. (assembly GCF_036745535.1). Lineage (NCBI taxonomy): Bacteria > Pseudomonadati > Nitrospirota > Thermodesulfovibrionia > Thermodesulfovibrionales > Dissulfurispiraceae > Dissulfurispira > Dissulfurispira sp. Next base: position 16,424 of record NZ_DAIOFX010000034.1, on the reverse strand, counting down.
GAAGTTCTTCCTGTATCTTATCCTTAGGGATTTTAAGCGAAAGGATAATATCTTCAGGTATTTTTAAAGTTACTCCTTGTCTTGCAGGCATTGCGTACCTCCTTCTTTTTTATATTCGATTACTGCAATTTTTTATAATAAACAAAATCTTCATTTATACTATCCCCTGCTTCAAGATATCGTGCAGATGTATTATTCCCACTGCCTTTCCATTATCATCAGGAACTACAATGGATGTTATGGAGTACTTCTCCATTATGGATAAAGCCTTTACTGCGAGCTCATCCTCTGATATGACCTTTGGATTTTTTGTCATTACCTCTCCTGCATTCATATCAAAAAACGCCTTGCCCCACTTCTCTATCCCCCTTCTTAAATCTCCATCCGTAATAATTCCTAAAATTCTTTTATCGCTGCCTGCAACTATCGCAACTCCCAATCTCTTTGATGATATTTCCACGGTAGCCTTTATCATCGGCATATCCGGAGATACAAAGGGCAGTGCATCGCCTGTATGCATAAGGTCTTTGACCTTAATGAATAGTTTTTTGCCGAGGCTTCCCCTTGGATGGAAGAAAGCGAAGTCTTCCTCTTTGAAACCCCTCTTTATCAGAAGCGCAACTGCCAATGCATCGCCCATTGCGAGTGTTGCAGTCGTTGATGCTGTCGGAACGACCCCCATAGGACATGCCTCCTCTTTCACGGAAACATCGAGGGTAACTTCTGCAGCCTTTGATAAGGTCGAATCAGGATTCCCTGTCATGGAAATCAGGCTTACATTGAATCTCTTTAAGAAAGGAATCAGGCCCACAAGTTCTTCTGTTTCTCCGCTGTTGGATATGGCAACTATTACATCATCAGCAGTGACCATGCCGAGGTCTCCGTGGCTTGCCTCAGCAGGATGGAGAAAGAATGCCGGCGTGCCTGTAGATGCGAGCGTTGCGGCAATCTTTTTGCCCACAAGCCCTGACTTGCCCATGCCTGTGACAACAACCCTGCCCCTGCTGCTGAAGATTATCTCAACTGCCTTTTCAAAATCGCTGTTGAGCTTTTCTATCAGGGCAGATACAGCATCAGCCTCAATTTTTAGAACCTTTTTAGCTATATCAAGAATATCATCCATTACCCTATCACTCCAATTTTGACTCTCACCAGTCAAATTGGCATCTCAGCCATCCTGGCGGAATGCCCTTTCTATGGGCCTCGTCCTCGAAATCGCTGAGATCCCTCTCTGCATTTCTGAGCTGCTTCTTTGACTTCCTGAGTTTACTATTCAGTTGTTTCAGTGCCTTTTTGCTTTTTTCACCCGGCAAGGGGTTTCCTTCAATTTCAGCGAGCTTCTTCTCTGTTTCCTCAACATCTTCCTGCGCCTTCTCTATTTTCTTCCTGTACTCTGTTGCCCTTTTGCACCAGTATTCCTTTTCCTTCTGCTTCTTTGTTTTTTCTGCCCTCTTCTTTGTTTCTACTGCCTCTGCTCTTGTTTTAGGCGTTTTATTATCGGAAGGGCTTTTGTATTTTTCGATATCCTCGTTTGAAAAATACGGCGATTCTTTTTGTTGGCGGCTATCTCCGCTAACAGCAGGAGAGTACAATCCGATGACGCAAATAATGGCTAATATAAAGAAATAAAGCAAGTGCCTTTTCTTCATTTCAGCAGCTCGCATATTGCTTTTATGGTATTTAACATCTTTTCCAGATCAGACAATTTTATCATATTCGGGCCGTCGCACAATGCCTTGTCAGGCTCTGGATGGACTTCCATGAATAATCCATCAATGCCAACTGCAACTGCTGCCCTTGCAAGGGGCTCTGCAAACTCCCTTTGTCCGCCTGAGCTACTTCCTTGCCCTCCCGGAAGCTGGAGGCTGTGGGTAACATCAAAGATAACGGGGCAGCCAAATGAGCGCATAATGGGAAATGCCCTGTAGTCAACAACTAAGTTGTTGTATCCAAAAGATGCACCTCTTTCTGTTATAAATAGGTTTTTGTTGCCAGTAGATACGAATTTATCGATGATATTTTTGATATCCCACGGTGCAAGGAACTGTCCCTTCTTGATATTGACGGGTTTTCCTGTCTTTGATGCCTCGATTATTAAATCGGTCTGCCTGCATAAAAAGGCAGGTATCTGCAATGCATCGAGGACTTCTGCTGCGTGCTTCACTTCATCAACCGAATGCACATCAGATATTACAGGGATATCGAATTTGCCCTTGATATCCGAAAGTATTTCCAGCCCTCTATCGATTCCAGGGCCTCTGTAGGATGACAGTGATGTCCTGTTCGCCTTGTCATAAGAGCTTTTGAATATAAATGGAAGTCCAACAGCGCTGCATATCTCTTTTAATTTCTCTGCTGTATAAAAGGTTATGTCCTCGTTTTCGATCACGCAAGGACCTGCGATGATTACAGGCAGATTGCCATTGCCTATTCTTATGTTTTCTATTGCCACTTCCATCAGATTGCATCCTGTTCTGGTTTGATGGTTATTATACCACATGGCCGTTAATCATCGATTCCTTCAGTCTTTCTTCAAATTCCCTTATCTTGATGTCCAGTTCTTCAGTAAGCGATGACAGTTCGTCAAAAAGGGTGTCGATTCCTGCCTTTGATTCATGAATGGATTTTGAGAGTGTCTTGATAGATTGTCCTTCGCCCTTCACGGAAACTTCTAAAGGTGCCTGTGTATCCTGCCCAATCTGGTTTTCGAGGTGCATTATAGTTTCTTCCACTCCTGTAATCCTTTTCTGCAAAACCCCAAGTATTCTTGAGCGGCTGTTGATTAATTCCGCCCTGATACGGCGCATATCTTTTTTGCTCGCACCTTTTGTCTGCTCATTGTTTTGCCCCTTACTATTCTGGCTTTCGGTTATCTCGCTTTTCCATCCGACCCTGTCGAGGAAGTCCTGATATGTGCCTTCAAACACTCTCACCTTTCCATCATCAAATACAATCAGCCTTGTGGCTATGGCATGGAGGATCATCTCGCTGTGGGTCACAATCACAACAGCGCCTTCAAATGCATCTATGGCCTCAAGAAGGGAATCTATGGATTCCATATCGAGGTGGTTTGTGGGTTCGTCCAGCAAAAGCAGGTTTGCCGGGCTGACAAGCAATTTTCCAAGAAGCACTCTGCTTTTTTCACCTCCTGAAAGAACGGAGATTTTCTTCAGGGCATTGTCTCCCTCAAACATCATTATACCGCATATATTTCGCGCTGCCCTGCGGTTGTATTCAGGAAGCATATCGAGGATTTCTTCCTCGACTGTTTTCTGAGAATCAAGACGCTGTATATTTGTCTGTCCAAAGTATGCGAGCCTTAATTTCGGATTATGATTAACCGTACCGCTTATTGATGGCAGTTCGCCTGCAAGCAGGTTAAGAAGAGTGGTCTTGCCCTTTCCGCTTTTCCCTATTATTGCGATGCGGTCGTTTTTCCCTATGGTTATGCTTAGTTTATCGATCAGGGAATGGCCTTCAGTGTTAAATGAAAATGACATGTCATTTGCCTCTATAAGCCATTTGCCAAGGAAAGGCTCTGACTTAAATTCAAAATCGAGGTTTTTTATTTCTGGGATTTTTTCCAATCTCTCTTTTTTCTGGAGAGCCTTTATCTTTGACTGGACTGCACTGGCGCGTGTGGCCTGCGCCCTAAACCTGTTTATAAACTGCTCTGTTTCTTTGCGTTTCTTTTCTTCATTTATCCTTGTCTTTTCGTAAACCTCTTCTTCCAAGAGTATCTGTTCATACAGCTTTTGCGTTGGACCTTCTATTTTCCGTATCTTACTGCTGTGGATGCCCATGGTATGCGTGGTTATACTGTCCATAAAATCCCTGTCATGGGTGATTAATAATAAGCTCGTTTTTCCAGTTTCGCAAGAATTGGGTGAGCCATCTGATGGACAGAATGTCCAGATAGTTCGTCGGCTCGTCAAGCAGCAAAAGATTAGGCTCTGAGACCAACAGCTTTGCGAGGTTCAATCTAATCTGGTATCCGCCTGAAAGCTCCAATGGGTTACGGGTAAAATCTTCTTCAGAGAATCCAATGCCCATTAAGACGGTTTCCACCCTGCAGGTCTCATCTCTACCGTCTTCTGTAGGGCTAAGGCTCAGGCATCCCTCCTTTAAGATGGAATCCTCGGTAAAACTGATATGCTGTGAAAGATGGCCTATTTTATAATGATTCGGAATGCTGATAACCCCTGAATCAGGCTTCTCCTCACCGAGTATCATCTTAAACAGGGTGGTCTTGCCGTGGCCGTTTCTGCCCACAAGACCGATGCGCTCGCCTGCATTGACAGTAAAGCCTATATCGTCAAAAATAACCTGCTGGCCGTAGGCCTTATATAAATTACTGCCCTGTATCACTGGAATTTTGTTCGGCGCTCTTTGAATAAAAGTCCATGTTGATTGCGACCATCTGCTGCTGGACTTCCCTGTAATCAATTCCAAAGTCTTTCTGAAGTGTTGCTGCTATGTCGGCATAACGTCCGAAGACTTCCCCGATATTCGAAATACTGTATTGATAAATAAAGTCCTTGCAAAGCTTATGGGCTTCGTCTGTATCTATGTATGGTGTATCCCGAAGGGCATTTTCGACCTGAAGCTTAATATCCTTTTTAATCTCGTCCGTTTCCTCTCCATTTACCCGCCTTTTGAAAAGCTCCCCTATGGATAAATTTTCTATTTCGAGACACTTATTGAAATTCCGGCAATTCGGACAGCAGAATCTCAGCTCGTCATTTAATGTTTCGATGGGATATTTTTCGAGGATTCCCTTGAATGCACCATCTGTTTCAGGGCCTTTCAATTCCAGTAGCTTTGAGACAAATCCCTCAGCGTCTTCAACAATGCCTTCCGGAGTCTCTTTTATCCTCTTTGAATTTTCAGAGCCGATAATGCTGCCTGCGAGTATGACGTAATAACGCAAATCTTCAGGGAACATATGGAGCTTTCTCTGGAATTCCCTGTCATTGGGTTCATAAGGGATATTCACGGGGAATTTGATCATATTGTTTCTGTCGGCATGTTCGAGCATGTCTGCTATAAAAATTACAGGACTTATATGGAGACCGTTAATCATTGCTTAAAAGATAACGGGTTGTTCTTATTACACACTATAGGAGATATCCGGTCTCGGGTCACAACAGACCCTTGGTTCGGTAAATATATCTTCCCCAACTCACTCATCCCGTCAATGAAACAGATCAGCGCTTCTATCGAGGGATTATTTATTATGGAAGATCTGCATAATTTTGGCGCTGATTACGATGCGACCCTGATTGAATGGTTTAAAAATTTTGATAAAAATTGGGATAAATTAAAAGAAAGGTGTGATGAGAGATTTTACCGCATGTGGAAATATTATCTTCTAAGCAGTGCAGGGGCATTCCGGTCCAGGTGTGTGCAGGTCTGGCAAATTGTTCTTTTTAAGAGAGGAGTTCCCGGAGGATACCACGCGGTTCGTTAACCGTTCAGAATCCTTGCTGCGTCTTTTGCGAAATAGGTGAGGATTAAATCAGCGCCTGCCCTTTTTATTGATGTGAGGATCTCCATCATCGCCCTGTCTTCGTCAATCCATCCGAGTTTTCCTGCAGCCTTAACAAGGGAGTATTCTCCGCTCACATTATAAGCTGCCACCGGAACAGCAAAGGATGATTTTACATCGGATATAACATCGAGGTAAGAGAGTGCGGGTTTGACCATAACAATATCAGCCCCTTCTTCTATATCGAGGGCAACCTCTTTCAATGCCTCACGCCTGTTTGCAGGGTCCATCTGGTATGAGCGCCTGTCTCCGAACTGTGGCGTTGATTCTGCAGCCTCCCTGAATGGCCCGTAGAATGCGGATGCATACTTTGCTGCATATGACATTATGGGGATCTCGCTGAATCCCTCTCTGTCCAGCGCAGTCCTTATTGCAGCAACCCTTCCGTCCATCATGTCAGAAGGTGCGACCATATCGGCTCCTGCCCTTGCATGGGACACAGCCTCCATTGCGAGGAGTCCAAGGGTTTTATCGTTGTTCACATCGCCCTTTTCTATAAAGCCGCAATGTCCGTGGCTTGTGTATTCGCACATGCAGACATCGGTAATTACATAAAGTTCTGGAACAGCGTCCTTTATGGCCTTAATGGCATTCTGGACAATTCCGTTGTCATCATAGGCGCTGCTTCCCATTTCGTCTTTGTGTTCTGGAATGCCGAAGAGTATTACTGCGGGTATGCCGAGGGAGTATATCTCTTTTGCGTTTTTTACAAGCTCGTCGATTGATTCCTGATAGGATCCGGGCATCGAGGCTATTTCTTTTCTGATGCCCTTGCCAAAGGTTACAAAAAGGGGATAAATAAAGTCATCAGGAGAAATGGCTGTTTGTCTCACCATCCTCCTGATGGTCTCGTTCTTTCTAAGTCTTCTGCATCTGTGTATTGGGAACATTATCCGCAACTGCTGCAGCCTGAACTGCAGGCCAAACCAGATGGACCAGCGCCGCCGCTGAGCATGAAACCTTCCCTTTCTCCATCGTCATAATGGTCGAGCTGCATACCGGTTAAAGCAGAAAGTGTATTTTTATCAACAAATACCCTGAGGCCGTTTTTTTCAATTACCTCGTCATCGGCCGCCGGCCTTTCGTCTATATCGAGACCGTAAGAGGGTCCGCAGCATCCTCCTTCGGAGCTATAGATCCTTAGACCCCGGCTATCTTTTCCTTCTGCTGCAAGAATGGCTGTAGCCTTCTCAGCAGCCTTGTCTGTGATTGTTACCACTTCATACCTCCAAAAGTTTGATACTAATAGCATAAAAAATTATTCACTTAAAAAGCAAACTTGTTTTTTGACCTTTTGCTCCCGATAGGATATTTTATATACTTGGGTATGTTATTGATACATAGGTCAATTCTGAAAGAGCTGGCGTTATCCCTTCTCCTTTCCATCCTTTTTTTGAATTTCACCCTTATGATGGAAAAACTGCTGAGGCTGAGCAGGGTTCTCTCTGGTGTCGGTACCTCTGTTGCGGATATCGCAAAGATAATCCTTTATCTACAGCCTCAGATACTCATCCTTACCATACCCATGGCAATGCTCCTTTCGGTGCTCCTTACATACGGGAGGATGAACACGGATAACGAGATGATCGTCCTGAGAGGCAGCGGCATGTCATTCAGGGGCATATCGACACCTGTTGTATATCTGGGCATTGCATGTTTTGTTTTAAGCCTTGCCATGAGCTTTTATCTCAGCCCGAAGGGAAGCGCATTGCTGAGGGGAAAAGTATCCGAGATGCTGACCACAAGGGCGCCCATGACCATAGAGGAAGGGATATTCAACACAGCTTTTAAGGATATTGTCATTCTGGTTAAGGAAAAGCCGGCTCCGGACAAGCTTTCAGGGATATTCATCGTGGACGAAAGGAAAAAGGAAGAGCATAAGGTTATAGTTGCAAAGGAAGGAAGGATAATTCCGGAACAGGAGTCTCTTGCCTTCTCTCTATCCAGCGGGCATATCTATATAACAAAGAAGGACATCTTTACCGATATAGCCTTTGGCAAATATCACTTCAAACTGAATCCGCCTGTGGGGTCTGCAGAAAAGAAGAACAGCGAATTGACGCCCATGGAATTGCTTGCAGCATCAAAAAAGTCTCCTGAAAAACGGGTACAGTTCCTCCTTGAGTTCTACCGTAGGCTCTCCATGCCTGCAATATGCCTTATAATCATATTCTTAGGGCCTTCCCTTTCCCTCATGGTAGGAAAGTCAGGGAGGCTCGGAGGGCTTACAGTTGGATTGTCTGTATTCGCTGTTTACTATACGCTTCTGCTCTATGGTGAGAATTTAGCACGGTCGGGGCAGCTCCCGCACCTTGCGGGCGCATGGATGGCCTTTGCCGTTTTGGGATTATTTTCGCTGTTCGTATTTGAAAGGGTGAACAAAAAGTAATGCTTATAATACAGAGACTGTACATAAAGGACTTTTTGAAAGTCCTCATAACCCTGGGGCTTGGAATATCCGGCGTCTTCAGCATCATAGGGCTTATTGACAAGATCGATGACTTCATGCCCTACAAGCCTTCATTCGGCCTGCTTATGCAGTACACGGCACTAAGCATTCCAAGATACACCCATTATCTCCTGCCAATGGCAATCCTTCTCAGCAGCCTTTTTATATTCTCACAGGCGATCAAGAGAAGGGAGATTGTTGCCATAAAGGCAGCAGCAGGGAAGATGAAAAGCCTGCTTATGCCATTTGTGGTGCTCGGGGTAATCCTTACGCTTTCTGCCTTTGCGCTCGGAGAGATCATTGTCCCAGCCACATCAAAAAGGCTCCATTCCATAAAGAATAAAATAACAAAAAAGGAAAAGGGTCTTGCCTTTAAAGAAGGGGCCCTTTACATGCGGGGAAAGGACGGCTCGGTAGTGAGGATTTCCCTTTATCTCCCTGATAAAAACATTTCAAAAGGCATCAGCATCTTCAAATTTGACAAAGAAGGGCTGAGGGAAAGGATTGACGCAGAAACCGGGGAATGGGAGAGCAATGCATGGAAACTGAGGGATGTGACCCTCTATGATATTGCAAAGGGGCAAATAACAACAATAAAAGAGACTACCTATCCTGCAATAGAATCTCCTAAGATATTTCAGGAGGACATGTGGAAGGTGGAAGAGATGACAATGATGGAGCTGATGAAATATCTTAGAAGGCTGAATGAGGCAGGGTTTAAAAACATAAAATTGACCGTTGACATCGGCTCAAGGCTTTCATATCCGCTGATCAATCTCTTTATGCTCCTCCTCGGCATATCCCTTTCCCTGGGCGGAGACTTTGCAGAGCAGCGGCTTCTGAAACTTATTTCTTCGCAAAAGATAAAGGAGGGGGCATTTGGAAGCGGCATTATTGCAGCAGGATTGGGGCTTTTGATAAGCCTCGTTTACTGGTTCGGATATTCTCTATTCCTGTCCCTCGGATATGCAGGCACCATCCCGCCGCTTGTCGCACCATGGATCGTACCGATAATATTCGCAGGGGTTTCGGTTTATTTATACAATCAGATACCTGAGTGAGCCTCTTTCATTATCTCAACGCCTGCGCTTGTGCCTATTCGCATTGCGCCTGTTTTTATGAATTGCAGGACCTGAGATAATGTCTTTATTCCTCCTGCTGCCTTTACCTCTGCCCTGTCTCCGACAATCTTTTTAATAAGCTTCACATCCTTTATAGTTGCGCCTTTTGTTCCAAAACCTGTTGATGTCTTGATGAATTTCGCGCCGAACAGAGATGCGATTTTTTGTGGCTGCAATCTTTTCCTCTTCTGCGAGATAGCATGTTTCGATTATAACCTTGTGGACTGCTGATTTTGTGGCAAAGATAATCTCTAAAAGCTCCTCGCCCACATAGTCCCAGTTCCCTGATTTGGCAGCGCCTATGTTCATTACAATATCGAGCTCGTCCGCTCCATAAAGGACTGCCTGTTTTGCCTCATATATCTTTGCATCCTTTAGGGTCATGCCGGGGGGAAAGCCTATGACGGTGGTTACTTTTGTTTCATGCCCCTTGAGAAGTGCATTGCATAAAGGCACAAAATAAGGATTAACGCATACCGAATAAAAATTATATTTTATTGCTGTTTTGCAGGGCTTGATAATATCAGCCTCTGTTGCCTGGGGCTTTAAAAGACTCTGGTCTATGAATCTTGCAATTTCACTCCCAGAGAGACGGGTCTTCTGCTTTTTTCTCTTTGACATAGCCATTCACCTCTTGTCGATATTTCTTTAAAAGCAGCTTTGAAATCTCTCCCACCTTGAATTCTGTCTTATCAATCTTATCAGCCCTGCGGGCAGGCATTACCTCCATGGTTGTATTTGTTATAAATACCTCAGATGCCGTGTATAGTTCTTCGGGAGTGAATATTCCTTCCTTTACCTCAAGCCCGTTCTTTAAGGCGAGGTCTATTACCATGGCCCTTGTTATGCCGTCGAGGATTCCGCATTCAACAGAAGGCGTGCATAAAATTCCATTCTTTACAAAAAATATATTGCTTATCGTGCCTTCTGTAAGATGGCCTTCAGCATTGAGCATTATGGCTTCGTATGCATCGGCCTGCTTTGCCTCAATCTTTGCGAGTATATTATTGAGGAAGTTAAGAGACTTGATTTGGGGATTGAGCGCCTCTCTGAGATTTCTTCTGACAGATGCGATTGTTAATTTTATTCCCTCTTCGTAATAAGACTTCGGATAACCCGTGAACTCATTTGTCATCACAACAAATGTTGGCTCCTTGCAGAGTTCGGGATCAAGGCCAATGGGGCCGTAACCTCTTGATATGGTCAGCCTGACATAGGCATTTGTCAGTGAGTTTGCCTTTAATGTTTCATAGATTGATATTTTTATATCAGATATTTTTTTAGGAATAGCAAGACCTATAAGGGATGCCGAGCGATATAACCTTTCGATATGCTCATCGAGCATGAATACAACGCCGTCATAAACACGCATGGTCTCATATATGCCGTCTCCGTACAAAAAGCCGTGGTCGAATACAGAGACCTTCGCATCCGATGCAGGAACGATTTTGTTATTTAAATATACATACATTTTTTAAAATGCCTCCGGTATATGATTTACTTCTGCCTTTCCGTCTCTGGATATGATGCTTACGATATCAAACCTTACAGGTAATTCTATTTTATTATGCTTTAGATAATAAAGGGCAATCTTTTTGAGCTTTTCCTGCTTCCTGTGATTAACGGCTTCAAATGGCTGTCCAAAGGCATCGCTGCTCCTTGCCTTAACCTCAACAAACACAATGATGTTTTTGTCTTTAGCTACTATATCCGCTTCTCCCAGAGGCGTCATATAATTACGCCTGAGGATTTTGTAGCCTTTTTGCTTTAAAAAATCGACAGCGATGTCTTCGCCTTTATGGCCGAGAACTTTTATCATATATCTCCTAAAAATCCTTCCCTCTCCTCGCCAACCCTCACCTCTTCTCCCGCAAGCCTCTCAAGGAGCACCGGAATTCCTTCGATGTCCTTTATGTCCTTCTGGCAGAGGATTTTAATTACCTCCCTGAAAGGAGAGAACTCCTCCCACATCCCTTTCAGGTGCCCTGATACATTTTTATGAAGGCTTTCGCCTTTCTCATCCCAGTCCATGAGGAGAATTATTTTGTGGAATCTTTCCGCAATATCGTCGCAGAACTCATAAAGCCCTTTTCCTCCATGAAGGGCAATGATATCTCCAACAAGCCCTATCTTTCTCAATGCGCTTATATCCCTTTTGCCCTCAACGATGATGGGTATGCGCTTGTTTACCTCATAAAGGGACTCAAAGACCTCTTTCAGCCTCTCTGCCCTTTCAAAATCATTCATGCTTATTCCACAGCGACAAATGTCTCTGTGCGGTTTATACCTTTAATCAATCTAATCTTTTTGAGGACCTTGTCAAATATCTCCGAACTGTTTTTAGCCTCTATAACAGCTACTATGTCATAATGCCCCGTAACCACATCCGCATTCACAACCCCTTTTATCCCCCTCAGCGTATCCCTTATTGATACATCCTTTCCAGGCAATACATTCGCAAGTAAATATACCCTTGCCATAAGAACCTCCTGACAGTGATTTTATTAAAATTATACGATTTTTAAGGTAATTTAGCTAAAAGAAAAAATCAGAGGCAGGCAGCAGGCTCTACAAGATAGCCGAATCTGTTTTTAAATTCCTCCGGTCTTAATTTCACTGTTTTTGCAAGGCGTTTTAAATTCTCTCCCTCAAGATCTTCCTTTTCGAGGCGGATCATATATTTCCTTCCCACTTCATAGGTCTCGGAGGCAATATCCACCTTTCTTACCGTCACCTTTCCGGTGGAATAATCCATTACCTCCACAAAGGGGACTGGCCTCAGATGCCCTTCAAAGAATGTTATCATCGAGCCTGTGCCGCCTCTCAGCAGATAACGCACAGCGCCGTAGCCTAAGTTTCTTGCGTATTCGATATCGAATGGGATGGGGTCTGCGGCCCTCAATTCGTATCCTATATTTTTATCGACTATGGTAATCTTTATCCCTAAAGAATCGAGGGTTTTTTTCACAAGGTTTTTAAGCACCCTTCCCAGTTGAATCTCTGAGAGCCTTATCCTGCCTGTCTCATCCTTTTCGAGTTGTTCATACTGGCTCAATTCTTCGATGTCGAACTTCTCTGCTATTCCCTCTGCAAGTACTGCCACGCCGTGGTCTCTGCCCATTGAGAGCCTTTTTATTATTGAGCCTGCAAGTATATCGGCAATCTTTTTTAATGAGAGCCTTTCTTCGAATTCCTCTGAAATAAGGGTTATTGTTGCGCCTGCTGCCTTTCCCATGCCGAGCGCAAGATGCCCTGCGTGTCTGCCCATTGTGGTTACGAAGTACCACCTCCCCGTGGTCTTTGCATCTTCCATTATGTTTTTGACAATTTCCACTCCCCAATGCCTTGCCGTCTCGTATCCGAATGTGGATGCGCCTCCTGGAAGTGGAATGTCGTTATCTATGGTCTTTGGAACATGAACAACATTTATAGCACCCCTTGCCTCTTTTTCTATCCAGTTGGCCATAAAAAGGGTTCCTTCGCCGCCAATCGTTATGAGGTGTTTAATTCCGAGTTGCTTAAGGGTCGTCATGAGAATTTTAAACCTCTCTTTTACCCTATCTGGATAGTCACGGGAGGTTCGAAGGATAGAGCCTCCCTGCGTGTGTATTCTCGATACATCGTCTATGGTGAGGGGAACTGCAGCGCTCCTGTCGCCGTTAAAAAGGCTTTTAAATCCGCCCCTGATTCCAACAACACCCTTGCCTTCGTTAATAGCCTCGATAGTGGCTGCACTGATAACGCCGTTTATGCCAGGCGCAGGCCCACCGCCAACTATTATGCCGACTACATCCTTAGCTTTTTTTGCCCGCATTTTTTAATATCTCCCGAATAAGCTCATCTTTTAAATAGAAACCTATTTCTTTTAATTTGTCCATTAGAGACCTTATCCGTGTTATATGTCCTGCTTTTTTTGGCTTTTACCAAGACGCCAGCCGTGCCCGTTAATTTGAATTCTTGAAGCTTGGCAATCCTTCTTGCGAGGGCATCATCAATAACGAGGAGCGGATTGTTTTCTTGACAGCCCAAGGCCAATACTTCTGCTTCTCCATTTCCCAAATCCGGAACCATTTTTATAAATGCAGGAACAACCACATTTTTCTACTGTTACCCACTTGTAGTCTTCTACTTCAGGCACATCTTCGCCAACTGTTTTACCTTCCTTTAGCTCATTTACCACCGCCTGAGGAATAACGATATTCCCTATAGAGCTTCTCAAGTACATAAATGCAGCCTAATCTGTGAAGATAAAAAAGAGGCGATGTGTTAATAATTACCGTTTCATGCATTCTGAATATCCTGCTGCAATTCATCGGGACTTAATTCAAAAACAGGAACACCATAGTGTGAAAGTGATTGGAGAAAACTTACTCTCGGAACGCCGGCAAGTTGAGCAGCCCGTCCTGATGACAATCTGCGCATCTGGTAGAGATGAACAGCAGCCAACATGCGAATTTCCTTTGAAAACTCTTCAGAGGTTTCTTTTAATGAGATTAGCACTTCATCAGGGATATCCAAAACTATTTTTTTCCATCATGCACCTCTTTGGTGTTTATTTGTTTTCACTTTCAGTTTTTTTCGACATTTTCTTCTTTTATAATTTTAATTTTAGAATCACCGTCTTGGTTGTGCTGAGGATGATATTTACCATATGGCAATGAAGACATGATCATAAAATTTGCTCGTCTTGCTAGGGGCATATAATCAGCAGCGGCCGTTTGGGCAGCTGTTAGAGCTACTTTAACAAGTAAGCCCGCTAAACCACCGACACCGCCATCGCCTCCAGTGGTATCAAGCACCATGGTCCCGCCATACTTCCATAAATTTTCTCCAGAAATAGTAGATTTTAGTACACAATCTACACTAACTTTTACATTACCGCCTATGACATAGTAAGATGTATCCCACTTTAAAATTTCGATATACATTACGGCATCGGCACCAAAATATTGCCTAAACTTCTGCGGGGGAGTATTTATTAGCAACTCTGTATCATAAAATCCTTCATTCTTTAATATCTCCGATGTAACCTCAATGGGAAATACATAATAACCCATTAAACTAAGTGGTTCTGCCACTGTAACGCTATAGTATTCTTTTGCATCCGCTGCTGTAGTCTGATTTATCGGAGGTAAAACTAAAATTGACAAAGGGCGTTCATTATACATTTGAGGGAAGGCCTCTTTTTTAGTTGCATAGCTTGCGCACCCTGCAGTAAAAATTAACACAAATAATATTAGTACTTTAAAGAGACGCATTATATACCCTCCTTTTTCTTTGCTGTTTCAGAACTGCTAATGTTAGCATTACTCGGTTTGTCACTTTTATCTATATATGATTTAAGGTTTTGCATGAACACAGCCGATTCTGGGTAGGTTTTTTCCTCGAGGTCAAAATATTTTAACGCCTCTTCCTTTTTTCCTTCCTTTAAGAGGATAAATCCATATTCACAATAAATACCGGGAGGAACCCGCAAGTCTTTTTCTTTAGAATTTTCCATGATGGCTACAAGCATTTCTTTGTGTTTTTGCAAGTTTTCATCTGTAGGGTCTTTTTTATACTTGTAAAGCGAAAAGGGATACCGCTCCCAATTGTATAATTGCTGTTTAGCGCAGCCTGACATTAAAAAACCGATTAAAAGGAAAAGAAGCAACTTTTTCATGGCACAAAAACCTCCATAATCGCCTGATTTTCTAACAATAAAATTCTGTTTACTACTAAGATTCCATCTTTATAAATTTTTATCGTATGTTTCCCAGGTGAAAGTTGATATAATTTGTCTTCAGGAGATTTTTCTTCTATTGTCCCGGTTTCGTTATTGCTAACAACAGAACTTTCGAGCTTGAATTGCGTTGTATCATCAATCTGAACCAATGCGTTCTGCCAATTACCTACAAACTTGAGATAGCTTTTTTCTGCTTTCTGTACAACTCCTTCTTTATATCCACATGAGGTTAAAAAAAGCAATAATACGCTATATATAAGAATTACTTTTTTCATTTTATCCTCCAGATTTATTTTTCAAGTATGTATAAATCAGCAAAGTTATAAGCAGCTATATTCCCTTCCGATAACGTGCAAATAGAAATTTCATTATTTGGATCGTCTCCTACTGTAGACAAAACCTTAAGTTTTCCAATCGGTTGCCCGGGAAGTTCAATAAACATTCCCGTTTGTGGGTTTTTAACTTTATTGCCTTTTTTATAGACGGTAAATACATCTCCCTCTTTTATTCCTTGCGCCTTGCCTCCGGAAATTACATAATTGCTGCCTTCTTGGGAAAGGATATATGCTTTCCATGGTTTATCTAAAAGTTTTTCTGCGATATTGTTTGCCAGCTTGGATATTGCTGCAGAGATAGCCTTGTCATTTAAACTGGAATCATAACCTGCCGTGGCCCCTATCCCCATAACAGTTCCTGCCTCGGAGAAAGCCTGTCCATCCCCTTCTTCTGAATAAATAATCTGGCCTGTCTGAACATCTACCAAGCGTACATTTACTTTGGCGTATGCCTCTTGTTTTTTGACACGACTAAACAATCCTACATCACTTGTTGTTTTCCTTCCAAATTCTGAAACAGATCCAAGGATTAAGTAATCTGCTGGGATATTTAAAGAAGCTAAATTGCCTATCTTCAACTCCTTGTTAATTTTTTCAATATCTGCTCTTTCAAGCAAAATAAACTTGCCTGTAGCTGCAAGTTTTGCCGATAATATATCCATAGCCTGTTTCCCTATTTGATCTTTATTCTCGTCTACAAAAAAACCTTTCCCGTATATTGTTTCGTTAGTAAACCTTGCTATGGCTACCTTTCTTTTAAGCACTCTTGCAGCCGGTTTTTCAAGGACTTTGCTGACTTGCGGTTTTTGTTCTATAATCTCAACTTCCTCTTTTTTTACGGTCGCACATGACTGCAATAAAAAAATTGCTGCAAATGAAAAAATAACAACCAATCGCTGAAACATAAACTCCTCCTGATTAATAATAAGCTTCAGGCAATGCAACTTGCTGTCAATTGTAACAAGTATATCAAAAAACTTTTCCAATGACAAGCGCAGAAGAGTAACGCAGAAATCCATTGATCGTGCCTGCGGATGAGCTGCCCTGCGGGACGGCTCGGTCCGCTTGTTCGCCGGCGCTCCGCTGTTATAAGGATTTGGGGGCCGTATGAGTAAAGTCCGTATTAATACTCACAAGGTCAACGAGTTGAAAGAGAGCGCCATGAAGTGCGTTTTATATTGCCGTATTGTCTTTATTTTATTTTTATTTTATTTTTATTCATACAGCTCATCCGCAGGCACGTTCC
>NZ_DAIOFX010000033.1:0-20494 GCF_036745535.1 Dissulfurispira sp. | reverse complement strand
GCAAGATTCTAAAGGTCTGTGGTAGACCACCACGTTGATAGGCTGGAGGTGTAAGCATAGTAATGTGTTCAGCTTACCAGTACTAATAGACCGTGCGCCTTGACCTTATTCCTTACTCCCATACTTTGTCAAACTTTTTTATTGCAATATATAAATTGCATTATATAATTAAAGAAAGGGATACCTTTCTTTAATTTTTTTTGCGTGCAAAGGGGTTAGAGGTAAGTCAATGGAAGAAAGAGATATTTTTGAGGAAATTGTAAATCTCGGAAAGAGGCGTGGAGTTCTCACATACGACGAAATAAATGAGGCCCTGCCGTCTGAATTCTTTTCGCCTGACGAACTGGAAGATCTTATGGATGTCCTCAGTGACATGGGTGTTAAAGTTGTTGACTACGAAGAGGGCGTACCAGCAGAGGAAGAAATAGAGGAAGAGGCAGAAGAGGTAGAGCGTGCTGAGGACCTTGTTCAGGCCTATTTCAATTCAATGGGTGATATCTCTATCCTCACAAAGTATGAGGAAACCGAGCTTGCAAAAAAGCTTGAAGAGGGAAGGGAAATAATAAAGGAAACAACATCAGGTCTGCCCCTCTATAATAGAATAAAAGAAATGAGCGATCCTGAAGAAGGAGAGGAAGAGGAAGGAGAGCTTTTAACAGAAGAAGAGAAGGTTAATGAAGCCCTCATAAAAACTCTTTCAAGGATTGAAGAGTTGATGGAACTTGTTGAAAATGCAGACAAAAAGATAAAAAAATACGGCAACCTGGAGGGATTGAGGGCAGCTATAAATGAAAAAAAGAAAAAAGGGCAGAATACTAAGAAGTTAGAGTTGCTCTTAAAAGAGGTGCAGGCTGACTATAAAAGAATAGAATCAGAGGCAGGGATAAAGGTCGATGAGTTAAAAGACATATGGAACAGGATATCAAAGGCGAGGTATCTTGTGACAGAGGCGAAGAACGAGCTTATAACGAGGAATCTCAGACTGGTAGTCAATATTGCAAAGAACTATGTTGGCAGAGGATTGCCTCTTCTTGATCTTATTCAGGAAGGAAACATTGGCCTTATGAAGGCTGTTGATAAGTTTAAATATGAAAAGGGCTTTAAATTCAGTACATATGCAACATGGTGGATAAGACAGGCTATTACGAGGGCGCTTATTGACCAGACCAAGACAATCCGTGTTCCTGTGCATATGATGGAATTCTATAACCGTGTTACGAAGGCTTCCAGGGAACTCACACAGCAGCTTGGAAGGGAGCCGACTAATGAGGAGATTGGTAAGAAACTTGTTGTGCCTGTAAGAAAGGTTGAAGAGGTATTCAGGGCTATCCAGGACCCTATAGCACTGCAAACCCCCATTGGAGATGAAGACACAGAGCTTGAAGATTTTATAGGTGATAAAACAAGCCCTTCTCCATACTCAGATGCCGAAAGGATAGAGACCTCAGAGCAGATCCAGAGGGTATTGAGGACTCTGACACCAAAGGAAGAGACTGTCATCAGGATGAGATTCGGCATCGGCGTTGACAGGGATCACACCCTTGAAGAGGTCGGCAGGTATCTTTCGATAACGAGAGAACGCGTCAGACAGATTGAGGCAAAGGCCCTGAGGAAACTCAAACATCCAAGCAGACTAAGGGCATTAAAGATACTCACCACTTAATTAAGAAGGGCTGCTGAAGCAGCCCTTCTTAATTTCTGAACAGATCGCCAGCCTTAACTTCGCTTAATGCCTTTATTAATAAAGCCACAGAAGTCTTATCTTTGATACTTATTACCTGTGCTGTTCCAAGGGGAATATGGGGTTTTTCGCTGGAAATGATATCGAACATATCTCCGATCTCTATGTCGTCTGATGCCCCTTTATCGAGATAAACTGCACTGCCGACACCGCTCATATTGTATTTATCCCACAGCCTTATAATGTTTCCATTGACGGCAGGCCGCCTCTCCTTATCGGGCTCCACAGACACTTCCACAGGATAGAAGATTAGGAGCATGTCATTAATTGCGATTTCATTGTATGATTCAATGACCAATGCCTTTTTGTTTCCGTTGTTTTCTCCCACTACTTCTATTACGCCATTAATGCGAACCAGATAGCCGACATCATCCTTTGTTACCGGATGTATTACCTTCTCAGGTTTACCTATTATGTAGAATTTGTCATTTATGTTTGCCGGTCTGTCAGTTTCTATATACACATAATCTCCACGGCCAAGAAGTGTTTTTCTCTGAGGCGACCCATATATTTTACCTATACTTTTTATATTATCGGAGATGTAACCACTTTGTAAGAGGATTTCCCTTGAAGTGAGATAATTTCTCTTTTGTGCTGTTATCTTTTTTGGCGTGATTTTTACAGGGATTATTTCTTTTTCTGCCTTTTTAGGAACAACTCCAACTTCTTCCCGTATTTCCTCTTTTTTCTTTTCTACAACCTCACCTGGGATGTTCAGTTTCTGCCCCGGAAAAATGAGATCAGGATTTTTAATGTGCGGATTCGCCTTCCAGAGTTTTTTCCAGAGGAACGGATCTTTCATCCTCTCTTCAGATATGTCCCATAAAGTATCACCTTGTTTTATGGTGTATTCGCTTGCTATAAGTATGGCTGGAAATAGAACGAGAACTGAAATGACAAGAAACCTGAAAAGATTATTTGATGTATAAATCTTCATTGCTCCTCTCCTCTTCTAATTATTTATTACCGCAATTATAGCCCTTTTTATTACATCCATCAAGCAGTTGAGGTTTTTGATGCTTATGCTGAGCTGCGGCATGATGACGATGACATTACCCAATGGCCGTATCAAGACCCCTTCTTCTCTTGCCTTATAAGCAACCTTCCATCCTATTTTTTCTTCCCATGGATACGGCTCTTTTGTAGTTTTATCTTTTACAAGCTCTATCCCTGCAATAAGACCTTTGCTTCTCACATTGCCGACATTTGGCAAATCTGCTATATCTTTTAATCTTTCTTCAAGAAGTGCGATTTTTGGCTGCATGTTCTTTAATATCTCTTCTTTCTCAAACAAATCAATGCTTGCAATCGCAGCAGCACATGCTAAAGGATTGCCTGTGTATGAATGGCCGTGAAAGAAGGTTTTTAAATCTTTAAACTCGCCTAAAAATGCATTGTAAATCTCATCCGTTGATAGCGTGACAGCCAACGGCATATATCCGTTTGTTATCCCTTTTGAAAGGCACATAATATCAGGAACTACATTTTCATGCTCGCACGCGAACATTTTTCCCGTCCTTCCAAAACCTGTTGCAACCTCATCTGCGATCAAAAGCACATTGTATTTATTGCATAGCTCCCTCACGCCTTTTAAATAGCCTTCGGGCCATACAATCATCCCGCCTGCAGCCTGAACAATAGGCTCGATGATAAGCGCAGCTATTTTCCTGGAATGTTTTTCCAAGACATTTTTCAGTTCTTTAAGGCATGCGAATGAGCATTCCAATGGAGTCTTTCCAAAGTCGCATCTGTAGCAATAGGGAGAAGGTGCTTTATAAGTCTTAAACAGAAGCGGCTTAAATACATCATGGAATATGTCAATCCCTCCAATGCTTACTGCACCAATGGTATCTCCATGGTATGCATTCTTAAGAGATAAGAATGAATGCTTGCCTTTTACTCCTTTATGAATCCAGTATTGGAAGGCCATTTTCAGGGCGACTTCAACAGCAGTTGAGCCGTTGTCAGAATAAAAGACCTTATTTAGTGATGAGTGATGAGTGGTGAGTGATGAGTTTAATAATTGAATGAGCTTCGCTGCCAGTTTGATTGATGGGATATTCCCAAGCCCCAACAATGTTGAATGTGCAATTTTATCGAGTTGTTCTTTGATTGCATCATCTATCTCTTTCTTCCTGTGCCCGTGTATGCTCACCCATATTGAAGAAACACCGTCAAGATACCACTTGCCGTAAGCGTCCTTTACAAAACAATCACTGCCTTCGGTTATGATTATCGGTTTTTCTTCAAGCCAGTCCTTCATCTGCGTGAATGGATGCCAGATGAATTTTTTGTCAGCTTCTTCCAGTTTTCTTATCTCGTCAAGATAACTCATAATTTATCCTTTAAACTCCCTCATCGCCTCATTATACAACTCATCCGCACAATGCCTGTATTTCGGCGAAAAATGCATGATTTCGAGGCTTCCCACATTTGCCTCCCTTGCGATCCTTCCTGCAATAGCTGCTGTCAGGTGATGCCTCTCCTCAGCCCTGTCCCTGTCTTTTTCTAAAAAATATGCCTCGCAGAACAATATATCAGAGCCCCTTACGAATGGGATAATTTTTTCTATATTCTCATCCGCAGGCGCCATATCCATCACATAAGAAATCTTTTGCCCTTTTGTAATGGTGGCAACCTCCTTCAAATCTTTTAGACTCAGGGTTTTGTTATCAACCTCAAATATTGTATCATCAGAACTTCCTTCTCTGATTGCCTTTTTCAAATCCGAAAGCCATGGACCAACAGGAAGTTCCTTCTCGGTCAGAAGAGCTTTGTTAATGTTGATATGGAACTCCTCCTCAAGGGAATATGCCATCACAGGAATTTGGTGAGAGAGAAGAACTCCCTGTATCTTAAATAACGGTTCTTTTTTTATCATCCCGTCAAATATCATCGTTGGATGCATTGCTTTTCTGAAAGAGTTTTCAGCATAGAAGCCTGCATGGGATATAGAGTCTTCGTTTATTTCAAATACATCTATTTTTAATGGATAATCCTTTATCAGATTCCATGTGTATCCCTTGAGTTTTCCTTCTACGCACTGAATGATATTTTCAGGGCCGAAGATTCTAAGAGGGATATCTCGCTTAAGGACTCCGCGCAAGACCGTGTCGAATCCAGCAAAATGGTCCATGTGCATATGGGTCACAAAAACATCCGTTATCTTCAGGAGATTGCCCAGTTCGAGTCTCCCCATGTATCCGAGGTCAAAAAGCAAAGCCCTTTTTTCTCTCAAGATTCTTACATAAACGCATGGATCCTCAAACGGCCCATTGACAGGCCTTGCATGAAAACTTGGCTTCATAGTGGTATAATTATAACATTTAAGCAGCAAGTGGAAAGCAGGAAGTAAATGGAGGATTTATGTCTGAGTTGAGAAAAGACCCTATATCCGGGAGATGGGTAATCATATCAGTTGAAAGGGGAAAAAGGCCCACGGACTTCATATCGCCTTCGCAAAAAAGGAAGGCAGGAGGGTTCTGCCCTTTCTGTCCCGGCAATGAGCATACAACACCGCCGGAGATATTAGCCTTCAGGCCTGCGAGCACGCCCCCGAATTCTCCGGGCTGGACGCTAAGGGTATTGCCGAACAAATTCCCTGCATTGCAGATACACGGGGACCTCAATAAAAGGGGAGAAGGTGTATTCGATATGATGAACGGTATCGGCGCCCACGAGGTAATTATAGAAACGCCTGACCATCAACTGTCCCTCGCTACAATGCCCCAGCGCGCAGTGGAGGATGTCCTCTGGGCATACTATTTCAGGCTTACAGACCTTAAGAAAGATATGCGCTTCAAGTATGTCCTGATCTTTAAGAATGAAGGTGAAGTTGCAGGAGCATCCCTGGAACACAGCCACAGCCAGTTGATAGCCCTTCCAATTGTTCCCAAGACCGTGAGAGAGGAGATGGAATCATCAAAAAAATATTATGACAGCAAAGAGCGTTGCATCTTCTGCGACATAATCAGTCAGGAACTGGAGTCAGGGAAACGGGTTATTTATGAAAATGAAAGATATGTAGCCCTTTCACCCTTTGCGCCGAGGGACCCTTTTGAGACATGGATACTGCCGAAAAGGCACGAATCCTATTTCTATCCCCCTGAAAAGAGCTTCGCAAGCTTTGCAGAAATATTGCAGAGGGTTCTGAAACAGATTGACAGGGTCCTTGACATACCTCCATACAACTTCATACTCCACACATCTCCGTTTAAAGAAGAGATTAACGACTATTACCACTGGCATCTTGAGATTCTTCCGAGACTCACAAGGAGGGCAGGTTTTGAATGGGGATCAGGATTCTTTATTAACCCCACACCTCCGGAAGAGGCAACGAAATTCCTCAGAGAAGCAAAGATACAATGAAGGTTGCGATAGTAACATCAGAGGCTGTCCCTTTTTCAAAAACAGGGGGGCTTGCTGATGTAACAGGGACTCTTTTTAAAGAATATCTGCATATGGGTATCGAGGCATTTCTATTCATTCCCCTTTATAAAAGGACAGCAGAGCAGTTCGGAGAAGAGATTCAGGACACGGGCATTGCAATAGACATTCCCCTCGGAAAGGCATTCAGAAAATGCAAGGTATTCCAAGGGTCAAGGGTCAATCTACAAAACCCTGTGGGGGGTCAAGGGTCAGTTTTTTTTATCGGCAATGAAGAATATTTCGGCAGGGATGAGCTTTATGGAACTCCACGCGGCGACTATCCGGATAATGACCAGCGGTTTGCATTTTTCTGCAAAAGTGTTCTTGAGGCACTTAAAAGACTGAACATAGACATCGATATTATGCATTGCAATGACTGGCAAACAGGCCTTATCCCCATTTATTTAAAGACCCTTTATAGCAATGCAGATGTGTTCAGAAAAACGATATCTGTCATAACCATACACAATTTGGGTTATCAGGGGATATTCCCTCCTCAGGCCATGGAGATAACAGGGCTTGGATGGGAGCTTTTTAATATGGAAGGTGTGGAGTTTTACGGGAATGTGAACTTCCTTAAGGCGGGCATAGTTGGAGCAGACATCATTACTACCGTAAGCAGGACTTATGCAAAGGAAATACTAACACCCGAATCAGGCTTCGGACTTGACGGCATATTGAGGAAGAGGGCAGACCGCATATACGGGATACTCAATGGCATAGACTATAATGAGTGGAACCCGTCTGCCGACAAATTCCTTCCATATTCCTATAATAGAAGCAGATTATCAGGCAAGACGAAATGTAAGGCCGAACTGATGAAGCTGTGCTCTCTGGAGGGCGATGCCGATGCTCCTCTATTGTCGTTTATCGGCAGGCTTTCGAGCCAGAAGGGGATAGACATATTTGCAGATGCCATTCCCGAAATAATTGCAAAGGGTGTAAATATTGTTATACTTGGAAAAGGAGAGGACTATTTCCAGACACTGCTTAATTCCCTGAGGGAACGATTTGCTAAAGGGTTTTTCTTCTATTCAGGGTTTGACGAAGCCATTGCACACCTTATATATGCTGGATCCGACATGTTCCTCATGCCCTCGAGATATGAGCCGTGTGGTCTGGGGCAGATGATAGCAATGCGCTATGGAGCGATACCCATAGGGAGAAAGACCGGAGGACTTACGGATACCATAGAAGATGGAGAGACAGGTTTTCTTTTTGATGAATACTCTTCAAGGGGTCTGATGGATGGCATCAGCAGGGCATTGACGGGTTATGCTGACAAAGGAGCGTGGCACAGGATGATAAAAAGCGCAATGGGCAGGGATTTCTCATGGGAAAGATCTGCCGGTCTGTATTTGGAGCTTTACAGGAAATTCAGCAGGTAAAAGGCATGACAGAAAACACATCGGAATTATCAAATATGCAGGCGAATATACAGGATCAAAAAGACTTTTCCATGGAGAATTTTTTGGGCAGCGACAGGGAAGTGCTTAAAAAGCTTCAGGAGACCGTTGACAGGAACATAGAGCTTTACAAGATCACAAAGGAGCAGCTCAACAGGATTACTGTCATATATGAATTAACAAAGGCAATCATATCCATAAGCGACTTCGATGAGCTGCTGAAGAAAATCTCTGAAGATGCCACAAAACTGTTCAATGCAACAGGATGCATGATACGCCTTATAGAAGAAGGCAAGCTTAAAATCAGGGCATCTTTTGGTTTTCCCGAAGAAATTAAAGAGAGAGTAACAGTATGCATGGGTGAAGGGATAGCAGGGAAGGCGGCGTCGGAAGGAAAGACAATACTGGTCAAAAGCCCCGAGGAATTCGGCACCATCGCTCCAAATATAAACATCCAGACAGCCATATGCACTCCTCTAAAGATAAGGGACCAGATAATAGGAACCTTTGGACTTTTCGACAAAATGTCGCCTGACGGCTCTATAGTTTCTTTTACAGAGGACGACATTACCACTCTCGAGGGCATTGCATCCATTGTTGCCATTGTAATAGACAAATCGATCCTCTACGAAAAGGCCCTGAAACAGGAAAGGGAGGCCATAGAGGCAAAAAACCATGTCGAGGAATTAAAGGATTATCTTCAGGGATTGATAGAAAACACTGCCGATGCAATAGTAACCTCTGATTTAAACGGAGTTGTTACATCATGGAATATAGGTGCAGAAAAGATCTACGGCTACACAAAGGAAGAGGCCGTAGGCAGGTACCTTCCCTTTATTCCTGACTTTCTTGTTGACATGGAAAAAAATTACAGCGAGCGGGTGAAAAGCGGAGAGACCGTAAAGGACATAGAGACCGTGCGCAGGACAAAGGATGGAAGGCTTATCGATGTCAGTCTTACCCTTTCTCCCATAAAGGATTCCATCGGCAATATAATCGGCATAAGCGGAATAGCCAGGGACATAACAGAGAAAAAAAGGATAGAAAAAGAGCTGCTGAAAAAGAACAACGAGCTTTCGAGGCTCTTCTTCATAAGTTCTGCAATGAGGGGGACGCTTGAACTGGACAAGCTCCTCAGGATGGTTCTTACAGCGGTTACGATGGGGGACGGCCTTGGATTTAACCGTGCAATGCTCTTTCTTTTAGATGAGGATAAAAGGGTTTTAAAGGGGGCAATGGGTGTCGGCCCTGCGAGCCATGAAGAGGCGTGGCAGATATGGTCCAGATTATCCATGGAACACAAGAATCTCCACTCCCTGATAGAGGAGATAGAGGACAGCCCCCTTAGAAAAGATTCTTTCATAGACAGGCTCTGCTGCGGAATAGAGATTTCCCTCGATATAGAAACAATACTCACAAAGGCTGTTAAGGAGAAAATAGCCTTCAATGTCACGGATATCCATTCAGAACCCCTGTCAGACCCTGTCCTCATCCAGCAGCTCGGGACAATGGCATATGCCGTGGTTCCCTTGATATCGAGGGATAAGGTAATAGGGGTTTTATGGGTTGACAACCTCTTCTCAAGGAGGCCTATAACAGAACACGATATGGAATTTTTAAAGGGTTTTACTGACCAGATAGCATCTGCCATAGAAAATGCAAGCCTCTTTGAGCATGTGGCGCAGGCAGAGCAGGAGCTGGAGAATATCTTCGAATCTATTTCCGACTACCTCTATGTAACAGACATTAATTTCACTGTGAGGAAGGTCAATAAGGCGGTGGTTGAACTGCTGAACAGGCCGGCGGAGGAGATAATAGGAAAGAACAGCTTCGAGGTGTTCAGGGATGTGTCAGAGCAATGGTCATTATGCCATTACAAAGGGGAGATAAAAGGGACGGTTACGCAGGAACTTCATGATCCAAAGACAGGAAAGGCTTATCTTGTATCTTGCTCTCCTGTTTTGGATAAATCAAAAGAGGTGGTGGGAACCGTCCATCTCATAAAAGATATAACCGAGATGAAGGTATTAAGGGAAAAGGTCGCATCTGCTCAAAGGATGGCTGCCCTCGGGGAGATGGCGGCAAAGGTGGCCCATGAGATAAGGAACCCGCTCCTTTCCATAGGAGGTTTTGCAAGGAGGCTCGAAAAGAGGCTCGATGGAGATTTAAAGGAGCATGCAAAAATAATAGTGGGCGAGGTGCAGCGCCTCGAAGGGATATTGAACAATACCCTGAGTTTTGTAAAGAGTGCAAGATTGAACAGGAAAAAGGTTGATATAAACGAACTCATCGATAATATCGCTAATCTCCTTGAGCCTACAATATACGACAGGGGCAACGCACTGATAAAGGAAATAGAATATCCGGCAGAGGCGTTTATAGACTATGACAGAATAAAAGAGGCTATTTTGAATATAGTCGCCAATGCCAACCAGGCAACGGACAATGGGAATATAATCATAAGGGCTTATATTGGGAAAACATATTCCGAGGCAGACTTTTTCGGACACAGGACAGAAAAGAGAGAGACCGTAATCGAGGTGGAAGACAACGGATGCGGCATCAAAGAAGAAGATATCGACCGTGTTTTCGATCCCTTCTTTACTACCCGTCCCACAGGGACAGGACTCGGGCTTTCCATAACAAAGAGGATTATCGAGGAGCATGGTGGTAAAATAGAAGTTGAAAGTGTCTGGGGTAAGGGTGCAAAGTTTAAAATATATCTACCTTTGGAGGAGGAATGATATGAAGATACTGGTTGTGGATGATGAGAAGAACATATTGAAACTCTATCAGGCAGAGCTTGAGGACGAAGGATATACAGTTGTCACAGCCAACTCAGGGCGGGAGGCAATGGATATCTTTGAAAGTGAAAATCCCGACCTTGTTACCCTCGATGTCCTGATGCCCGATATCGACGGCATTCAGGTATTAAGGCAGATGAAGGAGAAAAAGCCCGATATACCTATAATAATGCTCACTGCCTATGATTACCGGGATGACTTCTCTGTCTGGGTTTCTGATGCATATGTGGTCAAATCATCGGACCTGAGCAATCTGAAGGCCACTATAAGACAGATAATTGAAGGCAGAAAATAAGGTAATCACCCTTAAGGCCGAACTTCCTGCATATGGCGGTCTTTCCATCGGCAAATGGAAGGGGAAAGTTGTATTCATAAAAAACACTATCCCCGGAGAGACGATAGAGGCAAAATTAGAAGAGGAAAGGAAAGATTATTACACAGCCTCGACAACAAAGATATTAGAGCCCTCTCCCGACAGAATAGAACCCAATTGTAAATTCTTTGGCTTATGCGGCGGCTGCCAGTCCCAACACATTTCCTACCAGGGGCAGATAAAATTAAAAGAAGAAATCCTCAAGGACTCTCTAAAAAGAATAGGGAAAATAGACATAGAACTTTCAAAGCCCCTTATTTACGATAATCCATGGCATTACAGGTACAGGGGACAGTTCAAGGTTTCGCACGAAAAGGTTGGATTTTACAGAGAGAAGACAAGAGAGGTAATCGATATTGACTGCTGTCTTCTTATGACAGAGGAGATAAACGGATATCTTCTGAAAGCCAAGGATACATTGAGAAAAAGCGGACATCTCCATGCAGTCAGCGAGGTGCATATATCTTATGGAGATGGAGCTATTGCACTGATAAAAACTAAGGGGAAACAACCTGCGAAATGGCCTGAGCTTGCCCCGGCATTTCTGCACGCAGGGTTCTCCGGGGTATTCATCGATTCCGGAGAAAAGCGGTTGTTAAAATATGGAAACCATTACATAACACTCGACCTTGAGGGTTTAAAATACACTATATCGCCCATGAGTTTTTTCCAGAGCCACTGGAGATTAAATCAGGCTGTTGTTAGATTTGTAAAAGGCAGACTGCAGCCACTTAAAGGCAAAAGGGTATTGGACTTATACTCAGGTGCAGGAAACTTCTCCCTTCCCATTTCCCTTGATGCAGGCGAGGTGATTGCTGTCGAGGAAAACCCTTTTGCCATAGAGGATGGCAAGAGGAATTTACAAATAAACGGCATAAAAAATTGCAGATTCATCCGTTCATCAATCGAGGGTTTAAATATCAAAGATTCCACCGACATCATAATATTAGATCCTCCGAGATTGGGTCTCACAAACGCTGCAATGGATAAAATACTCGACATGGTGACTGAAAGGATTGTGTATGTGTCATGCAATCCCGCGACCCTTGCGAGGGATCTGAAAAAGCTCCTTGCTGCATATGAACTGGAATCTATAAGGATGATAGACTTCTTTCCGCAGACCTATCACATCGAGTCATTGGCGTTTTTGAGGACGAAGTAATAATAATAATAATAAATTATATATGAGCATCTTATACATGTTAGGCACGGCTCAAAGACTTTAAAAAGTGCTATTTCAAGTGAGTTATAGAAGATAATAAACGCATTCACCCAAGAAGTATCCAATGTTGTAGAATACGGATACAAGATAAATGTTTCTACAAGTGCAGGGTTTAAAGTCTTTTCGCCGTACCTAACATGTATTTTAAGGTTTAATTTAAGGTAAAATTATTTATGCCGCTTTTGTGTCCTATAGACAACCTGAAGGAAAATCATGAAGTCATAATATGCGACAGTGCAGTGGCAAAACAGGCACACAAGGAGTTGTTCCGCTATAAAGACGATGTCTATGTAACTGTTGATAATACAGAAAATGTCTTTGACGCAATTTCTAACACCGTCAATTCATGCAATGCAGAGTCAAATTCCTGCCCATCAAAAATCCATTTAGTCCTTAACTGGCTTAATCTCCTGCAGGTCTCTCTGTGGCAGACAAAGAAGCCGACAACAGGAGATGCTTTTACTGTGCTCAAAAATGCAGGGGTCGGCTCTCATGAACTTCAACCCTTCAAAGCATCGGACATAAACGATATATTCCCGTGGCTTTATTATGGAAAGAGGTTTGACATCCTCAGAAAGCTGTGCCACAAGGCAAAAAAGCAGACAGAAGCACATCTTAAAAATCATTCCATCCGTGTTGACTGCCATCTTATTGCTGAGGATACAAAGAAGGTAGTTGCAAGCAGCCTCTGAAGGACCTGTTAGCCTCCGTGGGAGGCAGAGCAGGAAATCGCCGGAGCCAAGTCTTAATTAGTTAATTAGGGACACATCCCCTATTTAATTCTTTTGCCCTTTTGGTCTGCCAGGTCTCTGTAATATGAACCTTTTGTTCAGCTTCTTTTCCATCCTCTTTATAAACTCTTCTCTACCGAAAGGTCTTCCAGTTCTCGTTGAATACTTCAAGCGTTGTATCTCTTCCTCTGTAATGCTCTCTCTGATAAATGCTATATAGTCTTTCCGGTGATTATCGTTAAAAAGTTTTTCGCCTAATATGTCGTCTCTCTTGCCTTCGATATAAGCCTTTGCGCTTGAATAGGGGTATTCCTCTTCTTTTTTCACTATATTTGCACGCTTTGGATTTTGCTCAATATATCTTGCCACAGCCCATAAATAATGTTCTCTGTCAACTATGCAGGAATGGTATCTGCTTTCCCACAATCTTCCTGTTTTTCATATTTCCTGTTGATATGCTGGGTATAACAAAGCGTTAGTCCTTGCATCATTTTATAAAGAGATTCCTCGCGTTTAGGTCTCACAAGCAAATGGACATGGTTTCCCATAAGGCAATATGCAATGACTGGGCATTCCCATTTGTCTGAGTATTTTTTTTAGTAATTCCAGATATTTTTGTCTGTCTTCCTCTTCAAAGAAGACCTTTTCTTTATTATTTCCCCTTTGGATTATATGATGAGGGAATCCTACCGCAACCGCTCTTGCTATCCTTGGCGTGCAGTAATTTTACAGAACAGCTATTTTAATGTCAAAAAATATGGGATGTGTCCCTAATAATCTCTAATAATCTACTAATAATCTAAATAATTCCTAATAAAATCAACTGCAAAATATTTCACTATTTCGTATTTCGTGGTATTATGGATAAAAAACGAAATGGCGGGAAATATGGCAGGATTGTCAAGCTATCGCCCCAGCAGTTTTTTCAGGCGTAAGAACTCTTTGAGCGACCTTGTAACGCAGTCCTCTATTGCCATGCCGTCGAAATAATTTCCTGTGAGAAGCAATCGACTTGTTGATATTGATTGTTCTATTTTGCCGACCAATGCGTCATGGCCAACATTGAGGGAAGGCACAAAATTTTCTTTTGCAGCTATATGTTCGATCTGCGCCGTCTTAATTCCAAGCACTTCGGCTATCCTCTTTAGCTTCGCATCGTTATTTAAAATGCCGGGTTTGAAATGGAATGTGAATCCTCTATAAG
Source organism: Dissulfurispira sp. (assembly GCF_036745535.1). Lineage (NCBI taxonomy): Bacteria > Pseudomonadati > Nitrospirota > Thermodesulfovibrionia > Thermodesulfovibrionales > Dissulfurispiraceae > Dissulfurispira > Dissulfurispira sp. Next base: position 6,585 of record NZ_DAIOFX010000033.1, on the reverse strand, counting down.
AATCGTGCTTCACAGTGTCTCTTGACACTATCGAATAAAAGCTGTCTGATGAAGGGATTATTCCTGCGACAGGCGGTATCGAAGCTGCAAGGTCTTTTTTGACTACAACGCCAACAGACTCAACACTTTTGACACTGATTGCCGCCAAACTTTCTGCTGTTTGTGGAAACGAATCTCTGAGAAGTTTCGATGCCACCGATGCAGGAGCAGCAATGGCGAGTGTATCTGAATTATAAGTTGCATTGATTGTGATTGTCTGGAAAGAGCCGTTATTAAAGTTTACGGAAAGAACCTCTGTGCCTTTCAATATCTCGATATTCTTTTCCGATGCAATGGAATCTGTTATTGTCTGTACGCCATTTGTCAACGTGAATTTTTTGATAACATCTTTTCTGCGAGCCCGTTTTTTAAATAGCATGTCTGCCGGAAAATCGCTTGCATCTTGTGATATTACGGCATTGAGGGCAGGAGAGAGAACCTTCTCGAAATTTTTATTGCCGAGGACTTTTGAATAATAAGACCTTACACTCTGCCTTTCTTTTTTCAGGCTAAAAATTTTTGGTATCGAGAGCAGGAGTTCCAGAAAATTAAGCTGTGAAGGAATGGATTTTATCTGTCCATCCACAAGCATTTTGAATGGAATCTTTTCACGGCCGATAATGCGGTCGAGAATCCTGCATTCTTCAATTATCCCTATTAAATTGCTGTAAGAGTTGTAGCAGGTGTGGGCGCCTATCTCGACCCAGAACCCACCGGTATCCTCAAAACTATGGGAGTGCAGAGTGCCGCCGACCCTTTCGGTTTTTTCGATGACTAATGTCTTAAGCCCTTCTTTTGCACAGTAGTGAGCCAGACTCAATCCGCTGATGCCTGCTCCTATTATGATAATGTTGTATTTGTCCACTTTATTATATCCACCCCAAATCCTTTGCATTTTTTATCACGATGTCTGACAGAGCTTCTATAAATTTTGGAGATGTGTTCAGCGATTCCATTCTCTTGAGATTCATTCCAAGACCCCGAGCCATGTCTTTATAAAGCATGTCTATTTCATAAAGGGTTTCGATATGGTCTGATACAAAACTGATCGGCACTGCAAGAAGGTCTTTCACACCTTTTTTTGCAAGCTCATGGAGCACTTCTTCAGTTGTGGGCTCAAGCCATTTCACAGGCCCTGTCTTGCTCTGGTAAGAGAGATGCCACTCTATGTCGACCTTTCTCAGGATTGCATCTATAGTCCCTTTTATCTCATTGACATAAGGGTCGCCCTTATCGACAAACTTTTTAGGAAGGCTGTGGGCGCTGAAAAGGACAACGGGTTTTTTGTCAAAAGTCTTTATTCCCTTCTGGATATTTTCAACGAGTGCATCAATGTAAAGCGGGTGATTAAACCATGATATCGCCGAGAAATAATCCACATGGTATTTTTTTATCGCCTCTTCAAACTTTTTCACAGAAGAACCTGTGGTGGCAATTGAGTAGTGTGGATATAGGCTTAATGCTAAAATCCTGCTTATCCCGTCTCTCATTGCATGATCAACGGCCTCTTCAATAAAGGGACGCCAGTATCTCATGCCGACATATACCCTAAATTTCGAATTTCGAATTTCGAATTTCGAATTTAATAAATTTTCAAGTGCTTTTGCCTGCGCGTTTGTGATATCAAGAAGGGGGGACTTGCCGCCGATGAGGCTGTAGGCTTCTATGACACTTTCTAATCTTTTGCGGATAATGAGTGATGCAATGGGCTTCTGGAGAAAGGATGGGCCGAGCTTTATGATATCTCTGTCAGAGAAAAGATTGCGCAGAAAGGGCTCGACCGAATCGAGAGAGTCAGGCCCCCCCATATTTAAAAGGATAATGCCTATCACAAAATTAAGGATACTGGATTAACCCGAAAAATTCAAATGGTAGGATTCAAGAACCTTGTTCTTTCAGCTTTTTCATCAACCTTTCGTACTTCTCGGCACCAACGCATTCCTTGGCTGCAGGGCACCACTGCAGGCATGAAGGCTTCATATCCCGTGTTATAGTTTTCCCACATCCCTTGCATACAGTATCAGGCTCATCTGTCCATATCTCGTTTTTGTGCATGCAATATGCACAGATTAACTCTTCGGGAAACGGTGTTCTTATTTCGCTGCTTCCTGGACAACTCTCTTTCATAATATTTTTAGCAGATACAGGATGTTAGAAATATGAGATAAATCATATGCTTAACTTCCCCATCTCTTAAATAGTTCATGCTCCACGCCGAAGCTATCCAGTATCTTCCCTACAATAAAATTCACAATGTCATCCATGTTTTTCGGCTGGTGATAAAAGGCAGGCACAGGCGGCGCTATCTTTACGCCGAGCCGAGCAAGTTTCAGCATATTTTCGAGGTGTATTGCGCTGAATGGCATTTCACGGGGAGAAAGCAAAAGAGGTCTTCCTTCTTTTATCACAACATCGGCAGCCCTTTCAATGAGATTGTTTGCATATCCATTGGCAATGCCTGAAAGGGTTTTCATGGAGCATGGCACAACAAGCATCCCGTCTGTCTTAAACGAGCCGCTCGCTATAGGTGCTTCCATCTGTTTATCTTCATAAAAAAACAACCGGTCTGTCTTAAAATGTCTTCTGATTATTCCCTCAGTTGCCTTTGACCCTTTTTCTGTTGTCCAGTCTATTTCTGTCTCATCTTTAATTATTGAGAAGGTATCTGACGATATTACGAGATGAACTTCTGAAACTTTGAGCAACTCTTCAAGTAGCCTTACGCCGAATATCGAGCCGCTTGCGCCTGTTATGGCAAGGATATATCTTTTCATAGGATTAGTATACTAAAAATATTTGAATATTTTATATATTTTTAATAAAATGGAAGACATGAGAAAAGCGAAGAAGAGAAAGTATTGTATAACTGCCTATATTGATAAAGAGAAGATATCTTCTGTCAGAAAGAAGATGAAATCCGACCGCACCATGCAGGAAATCGTTAAGATATTCGAAGCCATCGGTGGGCCTACAAAGGCGGACATCATATCTGCCCTGTGTTTCGACGAGATGTGCGCACCCGAGATAGCGGCTGTTATAGGTACAACGCGGTCCAACGTTGCCCATCAGGTGAAAACACTGATAGAACTTGGGCTTGTCAAATCCAGGAGAAAGGGAAGATATGTCTTTTATTCCCTTGACGCGAAAGGCATAAAATGGGTGTTTGACGAATTCTTAAAGCGCATAAGAAGATGACTCAACATAGCAATTCGCACCCTTGAAACCCTTTATTCCGTTGTGTAATATTAAGACATGTTTTTACATCTAAAGCGGTTTAAATTATCATCTCTCCTGTTCGCTTTCATTTTGTTGACTGCTTCCGTGATATTCCCCATAATCCACATTCACGCACATGACGAAATATCACACGGATTTAACGCCTCAAATACTGCACAATCGGGCATGAAGGCCATGACAGCAGCCATTATGAAAATCATCCCCATCTAATATCTGGGTCAAGACCAGTTAGCAGGCAAAGCAATTTATTCGAACACTTTACTGCTCCGGCAGATACGGCAGTTGCGGATATCCTGTTTTTCACAGGGAAGCCTCTAAAAGCACTCCCATTTCAAAGAAGCCATGTATATTCTAATAACGGCTTCCTTGCAGCATTCTCAGGCCTCTCACCCCCCTTAAATTAAGCAAGCAATTTTCAGCAGACAGAAAAAATCACCTTAATGGGAGGGGTATATGTTGAAAATCATAATTGCAGTGCTGTCTTTTTTAATAGCGCCTTTGAACAATGCCATGGGAATAGAAAAAATTCTTTACCAGAAGGATTCCCTTTATCAGCATATTGCTGTGCTTGAAGATGCAGTAAAAAGAGAGAGGTTCTACTACAGTAACAAAAGGGAAGGGGTTCAGGGTGGAATCTATATGGACGCACCCGAAAGACTCCTTTTTGAATATGCCAGAATATCCTTTGTTTCTTTGGCCTTTCTGGACAAGGACCCAAAAGATGTGCTTTTTATCGGCCTCGGATCGGGATCGATGCCGCAATACTTTAATAGATACTATCCTGAGGCCAATATTGATATTGTCGAGTTTGACCCCGAAATAGTGGATATAGCGAAAAGATACTTTTATTTTAAAGAAGGCAGGAATATGAAAATGTATGCTACCGACGGCCGGGTATTTATTAAAAGAACACCCAAGAAGTATGATGTGATTTTCCTTGATGCTTATCAGGGCGGTGATATACCTTCCCACCTCACTACAATTGAATTCTTGATGGAAGTAAAAGGCAAATTGAAGGAAGGAGGGGTTGTTGTTTCAAATATTCTGTCCCAGTTCAGAAATAGGTTTTTTGATTCCATGGTTGCGACATACGATAAGGCATTCCCACACCTTTATATATTTAAGGGCAGAAAGTCCAATAATTTTATTTTTATAGCCACTAAGAGCAGTGTCATGAAAGGAAGGGAAGATATTTATCAAAGGGCCAGAAAAATTCAGATGTCCAGAAAAATGGATATAGATTTACCCGGTATTAGCTGGACATGCGAATACTGTGATGAGTACAGGATGGATGCTAAAGTCCTGACTGATGACTTGCCCCTGTGAATTTATACAGGCATATGAAAGTTTATGATTAGGCAAGGGGGAAATTATGCTCATAAAAAATAATCGTTTTTATTTGCGGTGCAGTTGTGATGTCCTTTGAGATCCTCGGAAGCAGGGTGCTCGCTCCAAACTTCGGCAATTCTGTCTTTGTATGGGGAAGCCTGATAAGCACCTTTCTGGCAGGCCTTTCAGCGGGGTATTATTGGGGCGGGAAGATTGCAGACCTAACCCCATCCATAAGGAAGCCCGGTTTGATTATCATTGTCCCGGCAATTATGCTTATGGCATTTCCCTTTTATGGAAAGGCAGTTTGCGACTGGATATTCGAGTTGGATATTGGAGAAAGATTGAGTCCTTTGTTTGCTTCGGGCGCGCTGTTTTTATCCCATCAGTCTTTCTCGGGGCTGTCAGCCCGTATGTTGTGAAACTTCAGACCCGCAACCTTATGTCTGTCGGAAATACTGTCGGCAATCTGTATGCCCTTTCAACCGTTGGGAGCATAGCAGGCACTCTTGCGACCTCATTTTATCTGATTGCTATAGCAGGGGTTAATACCCTCATACTCTCTCAGGGAGTGCTTCTGCTGATTATCTCGGCTTCTCTGCTTTTTATGGATTTCAGTCGCAAAACAGAGAAGAATTGTCAGGATAAACGGATAGAAACCTCTATCAACATTAATGTGACATGATGGTCAACAACCACAACTATCATAACTCCACCAGATATGGAGTCATGGCTGCCCTTCTCTCTGCCAGCCTTTTCGGCATGAGCACTCCTGTTGCAAAGCTGTTGCTCGGAGAGATGTCACCGCTACCATTAGCCGGGCTTCTGTATCTTGGAAGCGGGATTGGACTTTTTCTTTTATTTGTAATACGCCGTCTTACGACGAGAGAGCATATGCCCTTTAATGAATCAAGATTGAGGGGTTCGGATTATCTATATCTTTCTGGAGCCATCTCTTGCGGCGGAATTGCTGCCCCCATCCTTCTGATTTACGGGCTTTCTATAACATCGGCTTCTACAGCCTCTCTGTTACTGAATATAGAGGGCATTCTTACCACTCTGACAGCTTCACTGATATTTAAGGAATCGGTTGGAAGACGTGTCTGGATGGCGGCAGTGCTTATGCTTACGGCCAGCTTGACCCTCACTTATGCGCCCTATTCCAGAGGATGGTCCTTACAGCCAGGCTCAATCCTTGTTATGATGGCGTGTCTAATGTGGTCCTTTGACAACAACCTGACAAGGAAGCTTTCACACCGCAGCCCCCTTTCCATAGCCTGTATTAAGGGGCTTGTCGCAGGTTTTACAACCTTAATAATCGCTTTCACGGCAGGAAATCAGATGCCGTCCCTTTTTCCGCTCACTGGCGCACTGATTCTTGGAGCCTTCAGTTATGGCGCAAGCCTTGTCCTTTTTGTATACGCCTTAAGATACCTTGGAACATCACGCACAAGTGTTTACTTTGGCACAGCGCCGTTTCTGGGAGCAATCGTCTCTATATTACTTCTTCATGAGCCGATTACCATCCAGTTGGTCATTGCTACAGCGCTTATGCTGGCTGGCACCGGACTTGTTTTAAAGGAGTATCATGAACACGAGCATGAACATGAGGAATTATCCCACGAGCACAGGCATATCCATGATGAACACCATAATCATAAACATGGTGATGGCTGTTCTGAACCGCACTGCCACGAGCATGAACATAGCCTTCTGGTGCATTCCCATGCCCATGTCCCGGACCTCCATCACTATCATGGACACTGACAAATAAGCCTTCATTTGGGCTTGTCATTTTATATTTGAATATTTGTTCATATATTCATTAAAATAAAACAAGATGAGAAAAGGTAAAGAAGAGGTTTGCGAGGTTACTTACATTGACAGAAGGAAGGTATCTTCTGTCAGAAAGAAGATGAAGTCAGAAGATGCCATGCAGGGGATTGCAGAGACATTCAGAGTTCTTGGTGATCCTACAAG
>NZ_DAIOFX010000032.1:0-20579 GCF_036745535.1 Dissulfurispira sp. | reverse complement strand
TTTCCCTCAGGGAAAGTGACTGGAATATGGGCACTGTCTCTCCAAAGGAATAGGATAGGGTGGGATTAATGTCTATACGCTGCCCCCTCGTCTCCTTTCCCCTGAAGAAATTAGCAATGCTTAAATTCATGGTGAGCATTAAAGGCCCGATACCTACAGGATTAACAACATAGCCCAATTCCGGCAGCTTTTGCGGGACCGGAGTACTATTATCTTTTAGATCTACCCAGTATTGCCCTAAAAGATAAAGCCTTGAACTCTGAAGCGGTATGGTAACCTCTCCTGTCGACTGGAGGAACCTCTGTATCCTCTGGTCTCTTTTATAGCCGTACTCTTTATAAAAGTCTTCATGGTTTACATAATTGATATCCATATATCCCCTGAGGTCTCCAAGTCTGTGGTCATGCATGCCCTTAAACTCATAGAAATCTTTTTTAAGCTCTTTGTCCTTCAAGTGGTAGATATACCACCTCCCCTTGTCATCAAAATCGAGATATCTGTATTCAATCCCCTTTCCGATGCCTCGTTTACTGTAATAATCGAGATAAAATGTTGCATCCTTATTTTCATCTATTGCCCAGAAGAAGGCAGGACTGAATTGGAATCCCCTTGTTGAACTGTTGCCGATGACGGGGAACAGGAAACCTGTCTCGCGTTCTGTCTTCACAGGTGCCCACATGTATGGAGAATACAGGACAGGCATCCCCTTAATCCTGTACGTCACATTCTGTGCAGTGAACTTTTTGCCCACCATTATGTCAACATTGCTTCCCTTAAAACACCAATCAGCTTTTGAAGGAGATTCGGAATCGCATGTAGTAAAGGTTGCGGTATCTGCATAATAGTGGTCTTCTTTTATTTTCGATACATTATCGCCGTTAACCCAGTAATTGCCTTTTTTAAAAAAAATGAGCGCATTATAGAGCTTGCCTGTTTTGGTTTTCAGGTTTAGTTCTGCCCTTTCGGTGTTTATGAAGGTTTCATTGTCCTCATAAATTACATTCCCCATTGCCTCGGCATCTGATGTCTTTTGATAGAGAACAGCCCTGTCTGCAATCAATACAGAACCTTCCTCCTCTATTCTCACGTTGCCTGTTGCCACATATTTGTCTTCGCTTTTGAAATATTCGAGATGATCCGCAGTTATTGTGGTAGCCCAACTTGAGGCAGGCAATAGGATAAAGACGAGAAACAGTAAATAATTCCATATAGCCTCTCGTCTACAGCCTATCGCCCATTTCATATCGTTTCCCTCAATGTCCCGAGAACGGCCTTTTTACCCAGTATCTCCAATGCCTCTCCTATGGTATAGAAAGAACCGGTGATAAGAATGAGTGAATGAGTGAATGGGTGAATGGGTGAATGGGTGAAGTGATTATTTTTTATCTCTGATTCTCTGATTCTCAGATTCTCAGATTCACAGCATTTTTTTGCCATCTCGATAGCATCACTTACAGAATTTGCAACCCTTGAGAAAAAACCCATGTGCAATGCGATCTCTGCAAGTTTTTGAGGTGATGCTGCCCTGCCATAATTAGGCGCGGTAAATATTATTTCAGAGGCAGCAGGCAGGAGGGGTGACATGATTCCATGGATGTCTTTATCGGCCATTATGCCCATTATGAGAATGATCCTGTAATCATTGAGATGTTTTTTTATAAATTCTGATAATGCCTTTGCTGCATCAGGGTTATGCGCACCATCGATCATGATAGCGGGATCATTGCTTACTGTTTCGAGCCTTCCATGCCACTTTGTAGCTGCAAGACCATCTCTAATCAATTTTGAATTTCGAATTTTGAATTTCGAATTTTGCATCAGTGCGAGAGTTGCGGCCTTTGTTGCTATGCAGGCATTGAAAAGCTGGTGCTCTCCTGCCAAAGGTGTGTGCAAATCTGTAATTGTACATGAATCATCAAAGTAGTCAAATGTAATTCCTTCAATGTCTGACAATCTCAGTTCTCCGCTAAAGTCTTTTCCATATATAAAGAGAGGAGACGATCTTTCTTTTGCTGCAGCAGCAATCACTTCCCCTGCTTCTTTCTCCTGATGCGCAGAAACGACTGGGATTCCCTTTTTTATAATCCCTGCCTTTTCGTGTGCAATATCTGTTAAGGTCTCTCCCAAAAATTCTTTGTGGTCATAACTTATTTTTGTGATAACAGATACTTCGGGTGTGATTATATTTGTTGCATCCAGCCTCCCTCCCATGCCTGTCTCTATAACTGCCCAATCCACACTGTTTCTTGAGAAATACAAAAAGGCCATCGCAGTAACAAATTCAAAGAATGTCGGTTCAGGGATTTGAGATTTTAGATTTGAGATTTTAGATTTGATTTCTTCTGTTAGGCTTACCACGTCCGATTCGGAAATCTGTTCATTATTAATCCTTATCCTTTCTGTAAAACTGACAAGATGCGGAGAGGTGAACAAGCCGACCTTGAAGCCGTGGGCCATCAAGACCGATGCGGTCATTGCAGATACAGACCCTTTCCCGTTTGTGCCGGCAACATGGATAGAGAGGAAGTCTTTGTGGGGATTTCCTAATCGTGATAATATTATCCCGGTCTTTTCGAGGCCGAGTTTGATGCCGTATTTCTGAAGACCGTATAAATAATTAATTGCTTCAGGATAGCTCATTGGAGGGTTGGGGCATAAAATGCTCGATTAACTTGTAAACAGTGTTCTTGAGTTCCTTCCTCTCGACCACGATGTCTATCATCCCGTGTTCGAGAAGGAACTCTGCCCTCTGGAAGTTTTCAGGGAGTTGCTGTTTTATTGTCTGTTCGATTACCCTCGGTCCTGCAAAACCTATGAGACTTCTGGGTTCAGCTATGATGATGTCTCCAAGCATTGCAAAACTCGCGGTAACACCTCCGAATGTTGGATCTGCGAGTATGGCAATGTAGAGGACACCGGCTTCTTTGAGTTTTGAAATGGCTGCGGATACCTTTGCCATCTGCATGAGGGAGAACATGCCTTCCTGCATTCTTGCACCGCCTGATGATGATACGACTACCAGTGGTATCTTCTCATCTAAAGCCCTTTCTGCAGCCCTGGATATTTTCTCTCCCACAACAGAGCCCATGCTGCCGCCCATGAATGAGAAATCCATAATGGCAAGGACAACATGCCTCTGGTTTATTGTAGCATCACCGTATATGGCAGCCTCTTTTAATCCGGTTTTCTTTTTGTTTTCTTCAAGCCTGTTTTTGTATGGCAGTGTGTCCTTAAAATCCAACGGATCGGTGGTAGAGAGTTCGGCATCCATTTCCACAAAACTGCCCTCGTCGGCCATGAGATTAATGCGCTCTGAAGCGCTGAGCCTGAAGTGGTAGTTACATTTCGGACATACCTTAAGATTTTTTTCTATCTCTTTTTTATAAATAATCTCCTTGCAGCTGTCGCATTTCACCCACAGCCCTTCAGGGATCTTTACCTTCTTCTCTGCTTTTACTTCTCTTGTCTTTTTAAACCAGGCCACCTCTACCCGATCGCCTCCCTTAGTTTTTTTATAAACTCCTTTGCGCCTGCAGGGTGCTCGTAGAACTTTTTTACTATTGCACTTCCCACAATCACGCCATCGGCAATCTGCGAAACCTTTTTTGCATCTTCTGGCGTTGAAACCCCGAAGCCCACGGCTACAGGTTTATCCGTCAATTTTTTTACAGAAGCAATATGGCTTTTGAATGTCTCCTCGAGTGTTAGCTTCGAGCCTGTTATCCCTGTTATAGAAACATAATACACAAACCCGCTGGATGAGGATACTATACGTTTTATCCTCTCCTTTGTTGATGTGGGTGCAACCAGGAATATGGCGCTGAAGTTGGCATCGCTGGACAGTTTAATGAAATCTTCTCCTTCTTCAGGAGGCAGGTCAGGGATTATCACGCCATCGATGCCTGCATCCACAGAATCTTTTATAAAGGCTGCTTCTCCATACTTAAATACAGGATTGTAATATGTCATCAAAACTATCGGTACCTGTGTGCGCTGTCTGAGTTTTTTTACAAAGGGGATTATTTTTTTCAAAGTAGCACCGGCCTTCAATGCCCTTTCCGCAGCCCTCTGTATTGTTGGACCGTCTGCAAGCGGATCGGAAAAAGGCACACCCAGTTCTATAATGTCGGCGCCGCATTCGCTTAGCATTAAGACATGTTCCATTGTCTTTTCGAGATTAGGATCTCCTGCCATGATGTATGGTATGAATGCCTTTTTGTTTTCTGATTTTAATTTTTTGAATGTAGTCTCTATTCTTTTCAAGGAGTTCTCCTTATAATTCTATCCCCTTAATCCTCGCCACCTGCTGCACATCCTTATCACCCCGGCCTGAGAGATTGACCATGATGATTCTATTTTTAGATAACGTTGGTGCAAGTTTTACAGCCTCTGCAATGGCATGGGCTGATTCGAGGGCAGGTATTATGCCTTCTGTTTCTGAAAGGAGTTCGAATGCTGATAATGCCTCGCTGTCTGTGGCATAAGTGTATAGAACCCTCTTCATGTCCCTTAAATATGGATGCTCGGGGCCTATGGATGCATAATCCAGCCCTGCCGATACAGAATGCGTACCCAAAACATTGCCGTCATCATCCTGAAGAAGATAGCTTTTGCATCCCTGAAAGACTCCAATGGAACCTCCTGCAAACCTTGCAGCATGTTCCCCTGTCTCGATTCCCCTGCCTCCTGCCTCTACTCCTATCATCTTCACATTATCGTTAAGGAATTCATAGAACAATCCCATTGCATTGCTTCCGCCGCCAACGCATGCTATGAGATAATCGGGCAACTTGCCTTCTGTTTTGATAATCTGCTTCTTTGCCTCTTTGCCTATCACTGCCTGAAAATCCCTCACCATTACCGGAAATGGATGTGGTCCAAAAACAGTGCCAAGAACATAATGTGTAGTTCTCACATTTGTTGTCCAATCCCTCAATGCCTCGTTGATGGCATCCTTTAATGTCTTTGAGCCTATATTAACCTCGTTAACTTTTGCACCGAGCAGGTTCATTCTGAACACATTCAACGACTGCCTCTGTACATCCTCGGAGCCCATGTATATCTCGCACTCAAGCCCAACAAGGGAGGCGCCTGTTGCTGTCGCAACTCCATGCTGTCCTGCGCCTGTTTCAGCGATCAATCTCTTTTTGCCCATCTTTTTTGCGAGGAGGGACTGTCCAAGTGCGTTGTTTATTTTATGAGCGCCTGTATGTGCCAAATCCTCGCGCTTTAAATATATCTTTGCTCCTCCTAAATGCTTTGTAAGCCTCTTTGCAAAATAAAGTGGGGTTGGTCTTCCGATGTATGTTTCCTGAAGGTGTTTCAGTTCCCTTTGGAATGATTTGTCCTTTTGGGCCTTTGAATATGCAGCCTCAAGCTCCTGAAGGGCAGGCATGAGCGTTTCAGGGACAAACCTTCCGCCGTATTGTCCGAAGTATCCCTTTTTGTCAGGTAAATTTTTAATTTTACTCCTCCTAACTATTACTTGCGCCATCAACTTTTTGAATTTGTTATTATATCATATATTTCTTTGTGATATACTGATTTAAAGATATGGTTAGGGTTAAGATCTGCGGTATAACAAATGTCGAGGATGCGCTGGCTGCAGTGGACTACGGTGCCGATGCCCTCGGATTTATCTTCTATGGAAAAAGCCCCAGGTGCATCTCTCCTGAAAAGGCGAGGCAGATAATATCCCATCTGCCTCCATTTGTCACAACCACCGGTGTATTTGTGAATGAGGATACAGAGAAGATAAGGGAGATGATAAATTTCACCGGTATTAATGTCCTTCAACTGCACGGAGACGAATTGCCGGAGTCCTGCCGCATCTGGCACAGGGTTATAAAGGCATTCAGGCTAAGGGACTTTACCGATTTAAAACCCCTCGAAAAATACAGATGCTCTGCATTTTTGCTCGATACCTATTCCCCTGAATCCTTTGGAGGCACCGGACAAATATTCAACTGGGACATTGCAGTGGAGGCAAAGAGGTTCGGAAGGATTGTGCTCTCCGGCGGTCTTAATCCTGATAATATAGAAAAGGCTGTCATGTATGTAAGGCCTTATGCCGTGGATGTGAGCAGCGGAATAGAGGAAGAAAAGGGCAAGAAGGATTTAAAGAAGATGAGGGAGTTCATTGAGAAAGCTAAGGCTGTTCTGAAGTAACACGGATAACGGTTTTCATATTTCCACGCGGGTTGAAATCCCCGACCACTTCAAGAGCTCTCGGCTTGAGGGCCTTTTTAATCTCTGAATATATTTTGTTTGTTATCTCCTCGTGGGATATGTGGACATCCCTGAATGAATTCAGATATAGCTTTAAAGCCTTTAATTCGATGATCTTTTTATCAGGTACATAATTTATCCTTATGGTTGCGAAGTCAGGATAGCCCGACCTCGGACACAGACAGGTGAATTCAGGGAATGTGATGTTAATCTCGTAATCCCTCTCAGGACTCGGATTATCCCATACCTCGAGTTTTGCCTTTTTTATTGCCTTGGTGCCGTATTTCATGGCGTAGCGCATAAAATTAAAGTAACATTTAAGCTAAAAAATTTTCCACTGCATTTAAAACTGCCTCAGTGCTTATATTCTCCACCTTTCTGCTTTCATCCTGAAGAATCATGTGTTTTACGCCCCACGGCCTCCATATCGCAGGATTCGTGGAGCCCCATATAGTCACAATGGGCTTGTCCAATGCTGCTGCTATATGCATTGCCCCTCCGTCACTACAAACAACGATATCTGCAAGGCTCAGTGCTGCGATGAGTTCTATCAGTTGTGTTGTTTTGCAGGCAATAATGCCCGTTTTTATTGAGTTAGCAATAACCTCTGCCTTTTCGTCGTCTCCTGGATGATATGGATTTTTCTCGCTTCCCGGAGACCATAAAAGCAATATATTGGCATCATAACGGCTGATAATAAGCCTTGCAAGCTCTATAACCTATCAGCAGGCCATCTGTTCTCAGGACGCCTGCTGCTTATGTGAAAGGCAATGAGTGGTTTTCCATTCTTAATACCAGCAGAGCTTAGAAAGTCTCTGATCTTTTGTGTCTCTTCTCCTTCAGGGAAAACACTTATCCGAGGCGGCATGCCATTTATGCCAAGTGGTGACAATAAATGAAAGGTTCTTTCGACTTCGTGGAGATGCTTTTCAGGTTCGTATAAGGGGATATTGTAGGATTTTGATTTGTCGACACTCTTTGGCAGGTAGCCTATCCGTGCCAGTGCACCTGTCATGAAGGTGTATCTTGCGAGACTCGGAGAATACGAACCACAGCCGATTGCGACATCGTATTGTTCTTTCCTTATTCTCAGGAGTACTTTTAAGTTGTTCCACCATACAGAAAATTTATTTTTATCCGGGACATGCTTTGCCTTCTCATAAACATATATTTCATTTATGTCCGGATTGTTCCTTACAGCATCAGCATTGTAGGTGTTTACCAGTATTCCAATTTTTGCATCTGGATATTTTTCTCTCACTGCATGAATCGCTGGAGTGGTGCAGATGAGATCCCCTATATTGTCACGGCGGATGAAGAGGATGCTATTGAGATGTTCTAACATTTTTATAGTTTTTCGGGCTTTTCCCTTTGACTTCCGAGAGCGCTAATTATTGCTGATGTTATTAGCCAGAATAGCCATGCATGATCCCGAATAAATAAATCATCGGTGAAATTTTTAATGATGACCCCTGCTATCATTGCAATACCGGCTATTGCATAAACAATAAAATCATTTTGACCCTTGATATTTGTGCATATAATCCACATTTTGCGCAAAGCAGCCACGAAAAGCAGGCAAAATGCCAGAATGCCTGGGATGCCCATCTGAACCCCTTTGTTTAAAAGCATATTATGGGCGTGCCACGCGTAAGCATGTGTTTTTGCATATTCTGGATTTAACAGTTTGAAGGCTTCCCTTCCAAAACCACCCCCTGATAACGGCTGTTCTTTTATGTTTTTAAAAGCTACCTGCCAAAAGTTCAATCGTGGGTCATCTGATAATGATTTCAGAACTTTCCCTATCAAGATATCGTATGCAGTAAAGTTGTTTTCGTCTATGGCAAATCCACTTTTCTGTACAAGGGTAATAAGATTAAGAACAATCGTAACGATTAATAAACAAAGGCTTGCTGTAAGAAAAACTTTTTTCAGGGAAGGGAGGACACGATAATAGCTCAATAGACAAACGATCAAAATTATTTGTATGAAAAGAGCCTGCCATGCAGCTCTGTTAGCTGTGAAGTATAAGGCAATAATGTTGACAATAATAAGAAGGAATAATAAAAAAGCGATGCGTAAATTACGTTTTAAAGACAATAACGCCTGAACCCAAATAAACGGCATTACAAGAATTATGTATGAACTGAATTTGCCTACACCTATATCAAAGGGTGCAGTTGCTATCATGGCATTATTAGATTTGAGTAATATATAAATTCCCTTAATTAATGCAGAGCAGACAAGAAAGATGTTGCCGATAATCAAGAGCCGGACTGTCCGTGAAAATGCATGCTCATCTTTTACCCAGGCTGCAGCGATCAGTATAGTAATTATGCTATAACCGATTTCAAGCCAGATTTCTCTTAAAGAATAGATTGGGTTGATCGCATAAAATAAGGAAAAAATGGAGATTGCAGTGTATATAATCCATGAATTAAACATTGGTATGTGCAGCCTGATCTCTTTTCGCCATGCCGCCCACAAGGTAACAGATAGGAGTGAAAAGAAGAGGAATTCACGTATCGTTGTTGTGTGCGCAACTGGTAATATCCATATATAACCAGCCAACAGCATAAAAGCAGCATGGTCGAGTTTTTTATTTTTAAGCATGAAGAATTTTCTCCTTGATAAGATCGATTTGTTTTCTTGCCCTTGACTCCCATGTATAATCATATGCCTTTCGCCTCAATTTATCACCGTTTTGTTTTGCCGTCTCCGGAGCAGAAGTTAGCTTCTTTATTGCATATGCAAGTGAATGCGGGTTTCCCGGTTCAAACCATATCGCATCATCGTCTTCTAATATCTCCCGTAGCGGGGGTATGTCGCTGGCGACGATAGCACAGCCGGATGCCATATATTCAAAAAGCTTTAAGGGAGATGTAAACGCACTTGCGGAGATGTTTCTATTTGGCAATATTGCAATGCATGAACCGTTTAAGGCAGCAATTGTTTCTTGATGGGGAAGATGGCCAAGGAATACTATTTCGGCACCACCTGGATGGACATGCTCGCGAAGCTTTTCTATTTGATGGGGCTCCCCTCCGATTATGGTGATTTTAAAGCCTGACAGCCACTGCCCAGCCTCAACGAGGTCATGCACGCCTTTCCAGTCAAACAAACTTCCCGCATAGATTATATTGCGGTGGGCTTCTGTCCATGGCTTTTCAGCTAACAGGTCCGGCACATTTACGCCGTTGGGTAAAACAAATATATCACGACCTGTGAGATACCTCTCCTTTAGTTTTTTTACCGTGCTGAGAGAGTTAGCGGTGATCATGGAAGCCTTCTGCAAAACCATATCTTCCATTTTATGGAGCTTTGCACGCTTGTCCTCAGGTGCAACATCGGCAGATACTTCATGTGCTTCATATACGAGTGGAAGACGGGGAAAGCCGCACAGCAGAAAGTAGGCAAGTTTGATATGGCGAACTATGACACACTCGGGCATCTTGCTGACATTTTTAAGCCATCTTTTAAGTCTCCAGAAAAACAACCTATTTGACTGCATAGTACAGAGGTTTCTGGATAAGGGTATAAACCTTACCGTATCCGGCTTCTTAAGGCCATACGAAGAAAATGGATCAATCGCATCGTCTGCCGGAACATATGCGAAATATACAGTTACTCCCTGAGAGGCCAGTGCACATATGAAGTGCGCTACCTGTACACCTCGAGCCCTTGAAATGGGAAATGGTTCTGGAAAGGCATAAAGTATTTCCATGTTCAAATAGATTTTCGTTTTATTCCTTCTAAGATAAGACAATCGCCAAATAATACTGCCTCTGAGGTAACTCCCATGTCAGGGAAGCTTCGCTTTTTAATGTTATTACGGATTAAACGGGCAATCAATCTTTCAGCTATCCGTTTATACCATTGGGACTTGTATAGAAGATTATTGGTGGATATTCTTGCAATCTGGACTCCTCCCTGCAAGAGGAAAAAGTTGAGCTGCCAGAAATAAACGGGACTGATATGGGCATCCTCGAGTGGCTTTTTCATAACCTCGTTAGGCTCTTGCATTAGTGGTTTGAATCTTGGGAAGTAGCCTGAGAGAAGATACTTTAGTCTTGCGTCAACTGAAAATGTGTTAGGGGTTGTCAGGATAAGCCTGCCTCCCGGCTTAAGGACGCGGCATAATTCTTTAATAAAAACGAATGGATTTTCAAAATGCTCTACACCTTCAATGCTAAAGACATTATCAAAATATTCATCAGGAAAGGGTAGAGGATTAATCACATCATGTTGAATAAAATGCACTTTTGGGTTAGATACCTTAAAATCATCGGAGTTTATGTCAAGACAGTAGATGTTGTCATATCCCAGCTTCAATAATTCCAAGGCGAATGCACCCTGTCCTGCAGGCACATCGAGAGTCAAACCATATGGTTTAATGTCCTCTATGAGTTTTAGGATTGCTGGGTAGTGATTATCTGTTGCAAGTGCTTTGATTTCTGACGATTTGGTTGCCATCTGTTTTATTCTTTACTGAAGATCGATCGTGTCTTTATAGTATAGAATTTTTAGCCATTGCATAGCAATTTTCTTTAAGCCAATAGCAAGAGATGAAAGATGAAATGCTTATGCATAAAAGACCTAACCAAAATATTTATTTATCATTGCCAAGGTTTCTTCTGCTACTTTTTTAGGATGGAGTCTCTGGGCAAGTCGCCTTCTACTTTCTATCAACTCATTTTGTTCAGGGTGATGCAGGTGCTTTAAGATAGAATGCCCCCACGCTATGGGATCCCTGTCAGATATAATTTCACCGGCTTTCTCCTGCATCATCCAGTATGCCGACCCGGCCGTGGAAGATACAATTGAGAATGTTCCAACAAGAGCAGCCTCAATGATGGCATAGTTAAATGTATCAATCACAGAGGGGGCAAGGTGTATATCGCCTGCAGAGAGATATTTTTTTACTTCAGCAGGCTGGATGTGGCCGGCAAAAATGACATGTTTGTCAACCCCTAACTTTTTTGAAAGTGTTTCTAAATATTCCCGATAACTGCCAATCCCGGGCACTATCCGATCGCCTCCGCAAATCATCAGGATGATATTCTTTTGTTGTTGGAGTACATAAGGCATGGAGCGTATTGCTAAATCCAGGCCTTTTACCGGAGCTATTTTGCACATGGTTACGAGCAGTTTTGTTTCTTCGTCGAAATGATGTTTAGCAAAGATTTCTGCGCGACAATGTTGCCTGAAGTTTTCAAGGTTTTCGTTTTCATCAAGTCTCATCCATTTCGTGGTGTATAACGGTATTACCTCTATCTTTTCTGCAGGGCATCCGCTCTCTATAAGAAAATCCCGCGTGACGTACGAGTTTGCCCTTATGAGGTCAGCGCGTCTATATACCCACTGCCTTGCATGATGGACCCATGACCTATTTTCCCGTCCCGGATATTCGATAGAAATTTTCAGGTTGTTCAGATCGTGGACTCCGACTATCCATCTGAATGGCAAAAAGAGATTGATAATCGCAACGAAGAAACCCGTCCAATCCCATTCCACTATGAATACGTCACAGTCTCTATTTCTTTTTATAAAACGATAGATGGAGACCAGCATCGTAAAAAAACGCCTCTCCCTCAGAATTTTTTTGAACAGCTTATCGAGAGCCGCAACATAGGGATGCCGCTTTTTATCGTTAATTACAAAGAACTCAACACCATTCTCATGAATATGCAAGAAATTTTTTGTGCCCGGTGAACGCCTATCATCGGTAAAAACGACTACCCTCTGACCTAAATCTGCAAGGGATTCTGCCATCTCGAGGAAGACAGAATTCCAGATGTCTGTAGCTATGATGCCGATCTTCATTTGTATATCAATGCTCAAGCCAAAAGCGGTCTATTGCCAGGCAATCCACCCGTTTATCCATAAATGCCTTAATTGCTTCTTTCGGAGAACAGACTATCGGCTCCTCGTGCACATTAAAACTTGTATTAAGAACCAGGGGGATTCCGCTCATCTCGTAATAGGTCCTGATTAGTTTGTGATAGAGGGGATTGGCTTTTTTAGTTACGAGTTGTGGCCGTGATGTGCCATCAATATGCACTACTGCAGGTATGCGGCTGCGCCAATCACTCCTGACATCAAATGTAATGGTCATGAAGGCTGCTGTGCGTCTGGCCTTTTCTACCCCGATAAAGATTTCATCAGCATGCTCTTCAAGAACGCTGGGGGCGAAGGGCATAAATTCTGAACGTTCCAGGCGTTTATTAAGCCAATCGTTGATCGAAACATCGGTAGGGCGTGCCAGTATACTGCGGTTTCCTAATGCCCGTGGGCCGAACTCCATTCTGCCCTGAAACCAGCCCACGACCTGTCCTGAATGTATAGCCCCTGCTGCTATCTGAAGAATTTCGTCTTCACTTTTTCGGCTAAAATGCAGTCCAGAGTTTATAAGTTCAGCCTCTATATAATCTTTATCGTATTCGGGCCCCCAATAAACAGAATCAAGCGGTTGCTTCATCCTGTCAAACAGTTGAGGGTCGTGGGTCATCAAATCAAGCAAGACAGCCCCGATACTGTTCCCCGTATCACTCATGGCTGGAAAAATAAAAACCTCTTTCACCTCTGGCAGTTCTGAAATGCGCTGGTTTAGCTTGACATTAGCAAAAACCCCACCGTTTAATGCAACATGGTCTGCACCCGTTTCTGACAGGAAGTTTCGGACCAGTGCGAGCACAACATCTTCGAGAACCTGCTGTGCAGCAGCAGAGATGTCCTCGCGGCTGTGGCCGGTTATCGCCTCTTTCAAAAAGTTATAGCGATTTGTTTCAGCATCGGGCAGCCCTGCAAAATCAGAATCGAGGGTTCGGCCGTCAGGGGAGAGCCGCAATGCCTTCGAGAACTGTTTATAAAGGATGGAGGGATCGCCGTAAGCAGCCAGACCAATAACCTTGCCCTCGTGACGTAGCGGCATGAAGCCTAAAAGTCTGGTGATATGGCTGTAAAACAAACCTGCAGAGGTTCCCAGTTTGCTGGAGGCATAAAGTCGGTTAAGTCGCCCACTTTCGTAAATGCTTGAGGTATGACTGATATTGAAATCTCCATTTCCATCCATAGTGAAGACAGCAGCGCGTTCAAAGCCGGAATAGTACGCGGCAGGCAGTGCATGGGCATCGTGGTGATCGTAAAACCTCACGTTTGTAAGGGCATCGAATTTTTCTCCCTTCAGCATTTTCTTTTGAAGAAAGTGGTCATCGAAATGTTTGCCGCGCGATAATAGCCGTGTAAGGAGATTTTCCAGAAGTATGAGCGGGCGTTTTTCTCCTTTCAGCCTGCGCCGCAATCTGGACAGCTTGCGCTCGGCTTCTTTAAGGAAGGTTTCCCGGATGAAATATTCCTCAGGGAAAAAGGTGTACAGCAGCGCCAGACGATCTACGTCTGCTCTTGAAATTCCAGCCATTTCTAAAACTTTATCGATGGAGCGGTCAGGAACTCTTCCTCCGTCATTTTTGATGCGTGTAAGCCTTTCTTCTGAAATTGCAGCCAAAAGGCCGCCGTTCTTGAAAACTACGGCAGATGATTCATGGCCAGAATGTATGCCCAGTATGATTGACAAAAATGACTCCTTTTTTAAAAAAGCAAAATTATCTTGGCAGTGCTTGATGCAAAAGATTAATTATGCTGCTTGCTACATTTTCCATTATAAAATTTTCGGACAGTCTGGCGCAATGCTGGCCCCATGTTTCAGCAATATGAGGTTTTTGGAAAAAGTCTACGATAGCCCAGGTTAATGCAGTGGCATCGCCGGCAGGGACAACTTTACCTGCCTCGAATTCTTCTACCCATGATGCAATGCCAGCACCATCGCTTGTAATTGTTGGTGTTCCCACGGCAGCTGCTTCTACTGTGACCATATTGAGACCTTCACATAAAGTAGGATTTATATGGACATCGGCTGCAATAAGATACTCAAACACTTCGAGTCCAGAGAGTTTTCCTGCCATAAATACAGTGTTTTCAACGGCATGATTGCGCAGTAACGGCAATACCCCCTGTTTAAGCCATGGATCATCAGGACCGCATAATATCCAGCGACAGTCAGGAATGTGCTTTAGTACTTCAGGCCATGCTGATGCAAGAACATGAAGTCCTTTGCCTTTGAGATTACTGCTTAATGTGATGATAAGTGGGGCGTTTTCGGGAATTCTATATCTTTGCCTGATCTTTAAACGAATCTCTTTTTTTTGCAGTAGCACGTTGTGTAAATTTTCTGTAGAAATAACCAGATGCGATGGGACAACATGTATTTTGTCAGGATTGGCGCCAAGGTCTATTAACTGATATTTAAGCATCGGAGATACTGGTCGTAATATATCGGCACTCTTTATCGGTTGACGCATAAGCCATGTTACCAACGCTGTGCGACGCTTTCCCACATCCGCTTCAGGACAATCAAGGATATCCCCTCCAATATAGCTAATAAGTAAGGCTGGCTTAAGCAACCCGGTTTGTTTGAGGAATGCCGCTGGTATGGCATAGGCAAAACCTTCTGAACTGATGACAGCATCCGGCTTGAAGTAACTGACTGCATCCCAAATAACCCACATGCGATGACCAAGATTCCGGCCGTTGAAGGCACGCTTAAAGAAGCGATCTACAGGCCATGTGATGATTTTTTTCCATCCCTTTTTGGGGTTGTACCATAATGTGGCAATGCTGTCGCCATGCTCATGAAAATAATCGGTGATATGGTAAGCAGGGCTGCTCTTTATCCGGTCCTCTTCTAAAACACAGATTTCATGGCCAAGGTCGCGCAATTTTTTTAGAATTGGATACTCTCCGCTCCATGCGTGGGGGTGTAGATATAGTATTTTCATATATTTACCTTGTGCTGGCTTATCCATTCGGCTAAAACCAAAAGCGACCATAATTGCTTGCTGTGGGATGCATGCCCGGAAAGATGCTCATCAAGGTATTTTTTCACAATATCACGACGTATCCACTTGTCAAGCGTCTTTTCCTCCAGAAGTCTCTGATGCAAAAGGGAGGATAGATCTTTTTTAATCCATGATGGCATTGGCGCTGAGAACCCCATTTTGCCGCGCCGTGTAAAGCCTTTGGGCAGCCACTCTTTAAACGCCTCTTTAAGCAAATATTTGTGACCTCTGGGCGGCTTTAGTTTATAGTGCCACGGAAGCGAGGCTACAAATTCAATAAGCACATGGTCCAGAAAAGGCGAACGGCATTCAAGGGAGTTCAGCATGCTGCAGATATCCACCTTGAAGAGGATGTCTTCAGGCAGGTATGTGGTCATGTCCACATACAGATAGCGGTTTATTCCGACGGCGCTTCGAGCCTTTTCAAAGCGACTTTCGAGATAGCCAGAGGTCACCGATTGCTGTATCCGTGATTGAAGTTCCGGCATGAGCAGTTCTGTTTTTGCCCTGTCCGGATAAAAGGCGAGTAAATGTTTATAACGATCGATGCCCTTCATCGTCAATATCTCATCCGCACGGCTGGCCGGAAAGGCCTTGCGGCCCTTTCCGGGATGGAGGATATTTTCTATGCCGGTAGTAACTTTTCGCATGCCTCGCCATAACGGCAGAAGTTTCAGCCTTTCAATCATGTCTATAAGATTTGCCTGATAAAACCGCTTGTATCCTGCAAACACTTCGTCACCGCCGTCTCCGGTTAGCGCAACGGTTACCTGTGTGCGTGCAAATTGCGAAACATAAAATGTTGGGATAGCAGAGTTGTCAGCCAGCGGCTCTCCAAAGTGTTGTACCAGTCTGGGAAGAATCGAGACAGCATCTGGATGCACTATCATCTCGTGATGGTCTGTCCCGAAATGCTGTGCAATAGTTCCGGCGTATGGCAGTTCGTTAAATTTTTCATCCTCAAAGCCGATGGCAAATGTCTTGAGAGGACTTACGCCCAAATGAGCCATTGCTGCAACAGTAATGCTCGAATCTATCCCTCCGGACAGGAACGCACCGAGCGGCACGTCGCTGATAAGGCGTATGCGCGTGGCCTCAAGGAATTTTTCCCTCAATGCCTCGCAAGCATCGTTAAAAGACAGCTTGCTTCTCCTTGAATGGTCGATATCCCAGTATCTCCATATTTTGTTTATGCGTCCGCCTTTCACTACCATGGCATGGGCTGGCTGCAATTTTCTTACAGCGGCAAAGGCAGACATTGGAGAAGGGATATACTGGAATGTGAGATAATGGTCTATGGCTGTATAGTCGGGATCTCGCGGGAGTGAGGGATAAAGGGAGAAAAGGGCACCAATCTCGGATGCAAAAATAAATCCCTGCGGTATTTCGGCATATACAAGTGGCTTGACACCCAGACGGTCGCGCGCAATGGATAAGGTCTGTTCTTTATTGTCCCATACAGCGAAGGAGAACATGCCGCGCAGTTGTGTAAGGCATCTCTCAAACCCTTTCCGAACAAAAAGGCGCAGTAACACCTCGGTATCCGAGGTGGTGGAGAAAAACTCTCCTTCTTTTTCCAATTTAATTTTCAGTTCTGGAAAGTTATATATCTCACCGTTAAATACTACTACATAGCGACCGTCAGGGCTTGCCATGGGCTGTCTGCCTCCGGAAAGATCGATGATGCTCAGGCGGGCATGTCCCAGACCCGCGCCTTCACATTTCCATATGCCTTTCTCGTCAGGCCCGCGATGACGCAACCAACGGAGTGCTTCGTCGAGAAGCATCTGTTCGCCTTGAGAATCTCTAAGAACATATCCAACTATGCCGCACATAAGTTATTTCTTTTTATGAACAGGTTTTCCAATTGCCGGGCATTGGCATTCCATGTGAAATGCTGCACAGCACGTGCACGTGCATTTATGCCCATTTCTCTCATGCGATCCGGCTGTTTCAGCAGTGTTTGCACAGCGATTCTCCACGCTTCGGTATCGCCAACAGGCAGCAGCAACCCTGTCTCTCCATCGATTACAATCTCAGTCATCCCGCCATTTCTTGAGGCACAAACAGGAACGCCACAGGCCATGGCTTCTACAACGCTTATACCAAAGGCCTCTTCGCCTATGGATGGTTGAACGAATATGTCTGCCTGCCTCAACAGTTTCGGAAGGTCTCTGTGAGGAACCATTCCTAAAAAGTGCACCCTGTTAGAAACTCCAAGTTGTTCTGCCCGCTTATGGAGGGCAGAACTTTCCGGGCCGTCTCCAACGACTATATAATGTACAGACTCGATGGAGGGAAGCATGTCAATTATGATATGCAGCCCTTTCCATCCCACTAAACGGCCCACACTCATTAATAGACGGCTTTCTGAATGGATTCCGAACTTATCTTTAATTTCAGAGTGTCCTTTTTCTGGATAGAAGGCATCGGTGTCCACGCCGTTGTGGATTACTGTTGGATTATGACCATAACGCTCCTTGATTTGCAGGGCATTGTAATGGCTGGCAGACACCCATATATCCACTGCACGCGCAAACAATCTATCGCCTAAGAAAAAGTCTGTGCCTCCTGAGCGAAATATGACCTTAGTATTTAAACCCTTCCTTTTTGCCCACCACATTACAGGGAAATCAAAAGGCTTGTTAATGACTATAATATCATACCCGCCTTCCAACAGATGGCGCCTTGCATAACAGCCAAATGATAGGCGCTCCATAAGCTTCTGAAACCGCGTGCCGAATTTTGGGAACATGGAACGCTCCTGAAAGGGAAACTGGATCAGCTTTACATCGGTGCATCTCTGGCTGCCTCCGGTACCGGCTACTATTGTTACTTCATGCCCTCTTTTCGATAATGCACGGCCTGTTTCCCAGCAGTATGTCTCGAGACCGCCTGATTTATGGCTGGCGGTTACATTGTAGAAGCATATTTTCATGACACGCTCAAAAATTCATCATAAAGGCTAAAATATTTTTTACAATTTGCTCTTAAGTTTTGCATTAGTTGCCCACGATTAATTTGGAATAGAGTTTTTCTGTCTCGGAAACTACATGTTCCCATGAGAATCTATCCTCTACGGTCTTCCTGCCGGCATGGCTAACGGTTTCTTTTAAACGTTTATCCGAGATGAGAGACTCTATTTTTTTAGCTATATCTTCTGCAAAGTCGCCTTCTCTTATAAAAAATCCATTAAATCCATCAACAATATATTCTTTTAATCCGCCTTTTTGGGAGGCCACAACTGGCAATCCTGTTGCCATGGCTTCGATGGCAACCATAGCGAATGGTTCATTAAAATTCGAAGGCAGAACAATAGCATCTCCCAAAAGGTACAGCAAATGGATTTTTGATGGAGGGAATACTCCAAAAAATGTTATCCTGTCTCCAAGAGGCGCTGCCATTCGCATCATTTCTTCTGCATAACTTTTCCTGCCGCCTTTTTCCGAGATTTCTCCTATAACGAGGAAGCGGGTTTTTTTTAAGTCCTTAAGCATAAATGCGCTCTTTATAAAGTGTTCTACTCCCTTCTCAGGGGATATCCTGCCTACGAAAAGTACCACGAACTCATCTTTATGTATCCCGAACCTGTTGCGTATTTCTTCCCTTAAAGCATGTGCTTCCCAATATGGCTTAAATCTTTTTAAATCCACGCCGTTATAGATACAGCAATAATGTTTTGCCTTTACCGCTGTGCCCTTGTATGAATCGACAATATATTTACTGCACCCTGCAAAGGCATCAACTTCTATGTCGTTTGTTACCACGACCTCGTTGTGCATGTGCAGAATCGTCTTGACGCTATTTTTATTTAAGTTCTTAACCAGAGGGTCGAACCATCTTATGAAGTTATGCATGTGTACTAGATCAGGCCTGACATCATGTATAACTCTGGCAACCCTTTTGGGATAGGATAATGGATCCACCCTTGTAATTTTCTGGAAAAGTCTTTTATAGAGCCGGCCAAAATGTATTCTGTGGAAAAAAATGTCATCTTTATATTCCTCATCAGGATAGAATGGATGCGAAATGGATACGATATGGGGTTCAAATCCTATGAATCTTTTTGATACCTCATACATCCATGTTTCTACTGCTGCCCCCTTGAGGGGGGGATTGGGGTGAATAGGCCCTGAAACCATCAACACCTTTTTACGCATCGCTTATATACCTCGTAACCTTTCCAGAGACAATATCCATGTTCTGATATTTCTACTGTTTAATCTAACAGGATTATAAATGGCTGCCGTCATGCTAAAAAAACTCACTTACTGATTTAAATACCTCATCTGTAGAAATTAATCCCATACAAAAAGGTTTTTTGCATTGTTTTGAAATGCATGGATTACATGGCCTGTCTTTTTGAATTACTTTATGCAGGTGCATATCCTGAAGAGGACCTACCCCCCAGGCATTTGTAGGACAGAACATGGATACGGTTCTTGTGCGGAGGGCGATTGCCATATGCATTGCGCCCGTGTCGTTAGTTACAAGGGCGGTTAGTTTTTTAATTAAAGCAGTTAGTTGTTTTAAAGACAATCTGCCCGCTATGGACAAGGCGCGATCCCCTATAGACTTTGCTATAAAATTGCATAAATCTTTTTCATCCCTTGATCCAATCACCATAATCTTTATGTTTGGTTTGTATTGCAGCAGTCTTTTCCCGAGTTCTATAAATTTTGCTTCCGGCCACATCTTGAATTTTGTGGCTGCTCCTGCCTGGAAGCCCACAATCAGGTCTTGACTGGTTATATTAGCACTTTCCAAGAAGTTATCGATGAAATATTCAGCATTCTTATCCACGATAAGGACCATCTCTTTGTTTTGTCCATTGCATCCTGCAAACGAAGCGGTCTTTAGTCTCACATCAATGGCATGGTGGTTCCATGGATTATCAAAACCGTTATCGGTATTACTTAATAAGAATCCATACTGTCTGGGTATTGGAATTTTATATATAAATTTAGCTCCTGAAAGGTATGCCATTGGAGTTGCCTGCGGCTCATTCCCGTGAAATATCAGGGCAAGGTCAAATTTGTGTCTGCGAAATTCTCTGATGGTTTTGAAAAATCTCTTATAACCTCCGTAATATGGGATTATTCCATCTATGTGAGGATTGTTTTCGAAGAGTTCCATGTTTTTTGCATTGAAGTGTCCGATAATTTTTGCATGAGGATACTGCTCCCTTACTGCCCGAATGGCAGGCGTTGATAGAAGGGTATCTCCTATTGCGGTCGATGATACTACAAGGATATTTTTAATTTTGTCAGGATTGAGGTCTTTTATATCGGCCTTTCTTTTGTCCAGAGACTTCAGAAGTTTCACGAATAAAAATATCAGGCTGTCAATGGGGTTGATTTTCATTTCTTTATTTTAAGGTAAATCGAGGAAAGAATTGTATCTGTATATATTAACATCCTTTTTTTAAACCACGCAACATTGTCTTTGACCACTATG
>NZ_DAIOFX010000031.1:5356-20582 GCF_036745535.1 Dissulfurispira sp. | reverse complement strand
AGGAGCTGGCAGCTCAGGCAAAGGAGCTGATGAATCTGATTTCATTCTTTAAGGTCGATGAGACATTTGCTGCTGAAAGGGAGGCAAGACCTGCAAAAAAGACGATTCAACATTTAGAGCCGAAAAGGGCAGCAAAGGTGGCGCAGCCTGTTCTGGCTCATGCTTCAGCCGCTCCACGCAGGGGAGTAGTTTCTGCAGAAGCAGAAGGAAAATCAAATGGAGGCTTTGAAGAGTTTTAGTGCGAAAATAGAACCCGAGTCCTCCCTGAGCGATGAGGTTTTCGGATTGTTTCAGAATCTGATATACACAACTGCGGGGATAAGGCTCAGCAGTCAGAAAAAAGGCCTTCTTTCATCGAGGCTTTTAAGGAGGCTGAAGAAATTAGGCATCGATAGCCTTTACGAATACTACAGAAGGGTAAAGGATGACAGCGACGAACTGGTGGAGATGCTTAACTGCATCTCCACCAACACCACGCATTTCTTCAGGGAGAACCATCATTTCGAATACCTGAAGAACAAAATTATGCCGGAACTGTTGACAATAAAGTCCTCCGGGAAGACCATAAGGATATGGAGCGCGAGGTGCTCTACAGGAGAAGAACCCTACTCGATTGCGATTGCATTGTGCGAAGCTTTAGGCGATATGCGAGGCTGGGATATAAATGTCCTTGCCACAGATATATCTACAAAGGTATTGGGTGCAGCCCAGAGCGGAATCTATGAATATGAAGCTGTTTCGGACATGCCCGAAGATATTGTGCGCCGATATTTTTTAAGAGGCGCAGGAGAGAATATCGGAAAGATAAAAGTCAGGGATTTTTTGAAAGACATGATAAGATTCAGGAGGCTGAACCTCAAAGACGGGGCATATCCGTTTAAGAGAAAGTTTGATGTTATATTCTGCAGGAATGTAATGATATATTTCGATGAGGACATGAAACAGCATGTGCTTTCGATGTTTCACAGGCATCTGTCCGACAGCGGCCATCTTTTTTTAGGGCACTCGGAAACCATGCTCGGCAGCAATGGATTTAAACCTGTTTTTATAACTGTGTACAAAAAGATATAGCCGTAAGTTTAGCGATTTTATAGCACTTTAAACTTTAAAAAATGGATGACAGGTGTTCTGAAAAGCCTTTAATAGCGATACCTTAATCACTTTTAAAATCGCTCAATTTAGCTTGAATTATGAGAAAGATAACGCTCAATATTGGCGATATGGTGGTTTGCAGAGAGCCGGCTGTACTGGAGACCGTCCTCGGCTCATGCGTTTCTGTATGCCTCTGGGATGAATCTTTAAAGGCTGGCGGGATGAATCATTTTTTAGTTCCTTATGTTATGTCCGGGTTGAAAAATCCTGCTTATTCTGGACAGGAATCAATAAAAAGATTGATTGAAGGCTTTATCAGAACCGGAGCCAACCCTTCATACATCAAGGCAAAGGTATTCGGCGGAGGCAAGGTGATAAAGGGCATAGACGAAGACCTCGATGTCGGTGCGGAAAATGTCAAAACAGCAAAAGAGATGCTTAAGAAATACGGCATCCCTATTGTAAAGGAACTTGCATGTCTTAAATTTGCCATAAAGATAGTTTTCTATACTGCAACAGGACGGGTATTTGTAAAAAAAACTAAAGGATGCAGAAGATGAGCGCAGGCAGTAAAACCAAGGTTTTGATAATAGACGACTCGGCAGTTATAAGGCATCTGCTGACAGAGATACTGAATCAGGCAGATGATATCGAGGTTGTCGGAACTGCTCAGGATCCTATTTTTGCAAAGAACAAGGTCAGGGATTTGAGACCCGATGTAATCACCCTCGATGTGGAAATGCCGAGGATGGACGGCCTCTCATTTCTGGAAGAACTGATGAAGACCGATCCCATCCCTGTTGTTATGGTGAGCGCATTAACACAGAAGGGATGCGAGACAACACTGAGGGCGCTTGAGCTTGGGGCTATCGATTATATAACAAAGCCGTCCATCGATGTATCAAGCGGAGTTATCAACCTCGGTGACGAGATTATTAAAAAAGTGAGGCTTGCTGCAAAGGCGAGGGTGAGAAGGAAAGGGTTCGAGTGTTCGAGTGTTCAAGCGGCCAAGGAACTAAGTGGGAAAAAGACTTCTCATTTGACCACCGGAACCCTTGAATCTCTGTCCGCTACTACCGACAAGATAATTGCCATAGGGGCATCGACAGGAGGAACACAGGCAGTCACCGAGATAATAACCGCACTGCCTGAATCGACACCGGGGACTGTTATAGTCCAGCATATGCCGCCGGTTTTTACCAGTTCTTTTGCAGAAAGGTTGAATTCCATCTCGAGGATTGACGTGAAAGAGGCGGTTTCAGGAGACAGGGTCCTGAGGGGCACTGCATTGATAGCACCGGGGAATCACCACATGACAGTAAAAAGGAACGGTGCAATGTATTATGTGGATATTATTGACGGCCCAATGGTTAATTTTGTCAGGCCTTCTGTTGATGTGCTTTTCAGGTCAGTAGCAAAATATGCAGGCAGAAATGCCGTAGGCGTTATTCTGACGGGCATGGGTGAAGACGGTGCAAGGGGAATGCTCGAAATGAAAGAGGCAGGGGCATTTACCATTGCCCAGGATGAGGCGTCTTCCGTTGTATTCGGCATGCCAAAAAGGGCGATAGAACTGGGTGCTGCGGACAGGGTTATTTCTCTGGATGAAATAGCGAAGATTATATTAGAGCATGCCTGAAAATCACTCCTCCGGCAGTGCCATGTGTCTTATAATCTTTCCTGCCACAAGGTATATAACCATTTCGGCAATATTTGTGGCATGGTCGGCGATCCTTTCGAGGTACTGTGCAACAAAGCTTATCTTCATCGCCCTCGATACCGTGTTCGGATCCCTTACCATATAAGAGATCAACTCCTCAAAAATCCCGTATTTCAGGTCATCCACTTCATCGTCCCTCATTATCACATCCATGGCGAGCTTCTTGTCCCTGCGCACAAATGCATCGAGGGCATCCCTTGTCATGCCCTGGGCTATCCGGCTCATGTGCGGTATATCTATATAGGGTTTAAGAATCGGTTCCCTGTTGAGTTCTAATGCCCTTTCGGCTATGTTGACGGAATTGTCTCCCATTCTCTCGAGGTCGGTAGTTATTTTCATTGCTGTAGTCAGAAATCTGAGATCTCCAGCCATGGGCTGCATTAATGCTATAAGCCTGATGCATTCTTCATCTATCTGCACATCGAGGGTATTTATCTGGTGATCTCTTTCTATGACGGTTTTAGCCAGTTCGTCATCCCTTTCCACAAGGGACTTTACCGAATCTTTAATGGAACTCTCCACCATTGCACCCATCTCGAGGACCATTTCTTTAAGCCGCATTAATTCTTCGTCAAACCTGGTCATTATCCGAACCTCCCTGTAATATAGTCCTCTGTGAGCTTTTCAGAGGGGGCCGTGAATATCTTTTCGGTTTTATCGAACTCGATCAATTCCCCCAGCATCATAAACCCTGTCCAGTCCGATATCCTTGCTGCCTGCTGCATGTTGTGGGTGACAATGAGTATGGTGAGCTTTTTCTTTAATTCTATTACAAGCTCTTCTATCTTTGAAGTTGCAATGGGATCAAGGGCCGAGGTGGGTTCGTCAAAGAGTAGTATCTCCGGGTCCGTAGCAAGCGCTCTTGCAATACAGAGCCTCTGCTGCTGACCTCCTGAAAGGTCGAAAGCAGAATTATTGAGCCTGTCCTTTACCTCATCCCATAAAGCGGCACCCCTTAAAGATTTTTCCACCTTTTCATCCAGTACCTGCTTTCTGTTGACACCCCTCACCCTGAGACCATAGGCTACATTTTCGTATAAGGACTTTGGGAAGGGATTGGGTTTTTGGAAGACCATACTTATGCGCATCCTAATCTCTATGGGGTCTACGGCGGATGATAAGATATTGATATTCTCCGGATACAGGAGGATCTCCCCTTCGTATCTGTTGTGGGGATAAAGGTCATGCATCCTGTTAAAGCACCTGAGAAGGGTTGTCTTGCCGCATCCCGAAGGTCCTATGAGCGCTGTAACCTTATTCAGTTCTATGGGCATGTTGACATTTTTCAGTGCATGCACATTGCCGTAGTAAAAGTTTAGATTCTTTGATTCTGATTTCAGCCTGCTCTTCTCTACCATTTTATCTTCTTCCTTGCTTTGTATCTAATATAAATCGCGATAGCATTCATAATCAATGTCATTATTAGCAGGACAATCCCTGTAGCCGCTGCATTAACATGAAATCCTGCCTGGGGTCTTGATACCCAGTTGAACACCTGTATGGGCATAACTGTAAAGGGATCAAAAAGCCATTTGAAAGACAGAAAGGGGAAATCCGAGGTTATGGGTGAAGAGGGGAGAAAGGCTATAAAAGTCAAGGCTCCAACCGTAATCAATGGGGCTGTCTCTCCGATTGCCCTCGAAAGACCGATGATTATTCCCGTAAGAATCCCTCCGATGGAGTAGGGGATTATATGCCACTGCACGGTCTGCCATTTCGTAGATCCCAGAGCATAAGAAGCCTCTCTTATCGAATTGGGAATCGCCCTTATAGCCTCTCTCGTTGCCATTATAACTATGGGTAATATTAACAGGGCGAGGGCAAGACCACCTGTGAGTATACTTTCACCGAGCCTGAAGAAATATACAAACAGTCCTAATGCTAAAAGACCATAAGTAATAGAAGGAACACCTGCAAGGTTCGCTATGTTTATCTCGATAATGTTTGTAAACCAGTTTTTCCTTGCATACTCTTCAAGGTATATGCCTGCTGCAACACCTAAGGGTACCACTGATATTGCTGTAACAACCATTACAAGGGTCGTCCCAACCCATGCAGAGAGTATCCCTGCCTCTTCAGGAAACCTCGATGGAAAGGATGTGAAGAATTTGTAACTCAACCTCGGAGAGCCGTCGATGAATAAATCCACAAAAAGTGTGAATAATAATACAAGGCCTACAAAAGAGGACAGAAGCCCCACAATTGCGAAGATATGGTCACGGTATTTGGAGATGCTTATTCGTTTCTTAATATCTTCCACTTTTAGTACTTTTCCCTTAGCTTTGACTTTAAGAAAAATCCAAAAATATTAAAGAATAGTGTCATAAAGAACAGGACAATGCCTGCTGCAAATATCGTCTTATATTCCAGTGTCCCATGTGGAACATCGCCGAGGCTTACCTGGACTATATATGAAGTAAAGGTCTGAACAGACTCTAATGGATTGAATGTAAAATTCGGCATCATTCCTGCAGCAATAGCTACCACCATTGTCTCTCCTATTGCCCTCGATATGCCCATGATAAAGGCCGCTGCTATTCCTG
This sequence comes from Dissulfurispira sp., assembly GCF_036745535.1. Taxonomy (NCBI): domain Bacteria; kingdom Pseudomonadati; phylum Nitrospirota; class Thermodesulfovibrionia; order Thermodesulfovibrionales; family Dissulfurispiraceae; genus Dissulfurispira; species Dissulfurispira sp. The sequence continues at coordinate 15,227 of NZ_DAIOFX010000031.1, read as the reverse complement.
AAAAGGCAGCCGGTATAACAACCTTAAATGCAGTCTGCAACCTTGTAGCGCCCATCGCATAAGAACCTTCCTTTATATGCATCGGAACTGCCCTCATAGCATCCTCACTCACAGAGCTTACATATGGGATTATCATTATACCCATTATTATTCCTGGACTTAATGCGTTAAAGCCCGATAGGTCGGGTATAAATTTCTGGAGAATAGGCGTTAAAAAAAGCAGTGCAAAATAACCATAAACTACAGTCGGGACAGCTTCTAAGAGTTCAAGTATTGGCTTTACCGTTTCTCTTACCCTATGAGGTGCATATTCACTTAAGTATATTGCAGTAATCAAACCCAATGGCAATGCGACTGATAGGGCGATTGCAGTTGTCAGGAGAGTTCCTGCTACAAGCGGAAGTACACCGAACTTGGGTTCTGCAAAAAGGGGTGTCCATTGCGTGCCTGTCAGGAATTCTATAATAGGGACTTCTTTAAAGAATCCGAAAGACTCATAAAACAGAACAATAACGATACTTAGTGTAATAAATATAGAAGAGACCGCACTCAAAAAGAGAAAGGCCTCTATCAGAAATTCTCTGACTCTTAACTTTTTCTTCATAGCATAGTTTAAAGCCTACGAAATTATAAATTTCTTTTGTTACAGTAATGTTACAGATATATTATAATTCTGTTAAGGCTTAAATTTCTTTCGGTCATCCCGCACTTGCCTGCCCTCGAAGCCTGTAATCGGGGGATGTGGAATCGCAGGAATGACGAAAAAGGCAGGAACGATGACTCAAATCAAAAAGGGCGTGTATTACACACGCCCTTTTTGATTCATGAAGGTTGTTATTTCTTCCCTTCCCCCTTAAGCAGATCCTCTATCATGACTCCTACCTCTGCCTCGCCTCCGAACATTGTTCCTGTCTTTCTTTTTTCGAATCTCTCCTCTGCGAGTTTATAGGCCTTTGCAGGAAGCGGAACATATTTCACCTGCTTGACGAACTTTGCTGCATTCTTCAGGTAGTACTCCACGAACTCCTTAATTTCAGGTTTTTCTGCAGCCTTTTTACTTACATATATAAATATGGGTCTCGAAAGGGGCTGGTATGTGCCGTCCATAACAGTCTTCTCCGATGGAAGCACCTCTTTGCCTGTCTTAGGGTTAATGATAGGGACGAGTTTTAATTTATCTCTGTTTTCCTCGTAATATGCAAGGCCAAAGAAACCAAGGGCATTTTTATCCCCTGCTATGCCCATGACAAGGACATTGTCATCCTCGCTCGATGTAAAATCACCCCTCGATGACTTTGCCTTCCCTACAATCGCCTCTGTAAAGTAGTCGAATGTCCCTGAATCCACACCTGGTCCAAAGAGCTTTAAAGGCGCATCAGGCCATTCGGCTTTTACCTGATTCCATCTCATAATCTTACCAGCAGCAGCAGGTTCCCACATCGTCTTGAGTTCAGCAACAGTCATGGATTTTACCCAATTGTTTTTCGGATTTACCACCACTGCAAGACCGTCATAGGCAACAGGAAGCTCTATGTATTCAATACCGTGCTCTTTGCACACATCCATCTCTTTTTTGAGTATGGGTCTTGATGCATTGGATATGTCTGTCTCACCCCTGCAGAACTTCTTGAATCCTCCTCCTGTGCCTGAGATGCCTACTGTTACTTTAACTTCCTTCTTTTTCAGTTTCTGAAATTCTTCAGCCACAGCCTCTGTAATAGGATAGACAGTGCTCGAGCCGTCAATTTTTATAACCTTATCCGCTGCCATTGCCGGTATTGTAAAGGCCATCGACATGATCATGAGGGCAGTTAAGCCCAGAACAATTTTCTTAAACATCTTTACATCCTCCTTTTTAAACAATTTTAAGTATCAAGACTGCCTGAAACGACTTGTGAATCCTTTGCCGATTGTTACATCACCTCCTTCTGGTGTGGATTGAATTTAAGTCCAAGTTGGATTTTGCCAAACTCATGTTTAAATACTATACAAAAAGAACGGTTAATTCTATATTAAGGGGATGTTAAATTTATGTTACAAAAGCAATCTCCTTATATTCATGCAGGCTTAAATAGAAAGGACATTTCTTATGGTCCCTGCTTGTGCAATACTGATGAATCTGGAAATGGCTTAGTGTATACGGCCTGTCTCCTGCCTTGCAGGTTGATGTCAGCCATTTAATCAGGTGAGGGCATTTTGCGCTATTTCTTTTAATCCCATCCTCCCATGAGCTTTTGCATCTCTATGCTGGACGCAATGTCTTTTAAATATTCGATGATGTCTATCTTCTCAGGTATGTATGTTATCACTATGCTTCCTGAAAACGGGTTTGGTCTGATGTCCTTTATTCCTTCGGGAATGGGTATGGCAGAAAATTGTTTAGACATCTGCAATAGCGAAGATATCGAGAGATTTTTAATAGCCGGCACTTCTATCCTGATTCGGCCTGGAATGTGGTGGATTATCCTGTAAGAAATCATCGAAAATGCCCCTCCAAGATTTTATTTAAAATTAAACAGATTATTATTACAACATTATGAATACAGGGTTAAATTTTGGTTAAATCAAGCCCCATAAGGCGTTGCTTTAGGTAAGTAATGAAAAAAACAATGGACACATTCATTTTTATGAAAGTAATATTTAATTAAAATTCAATTAAAAGCAGGCAGTAAAAATAGGAGGTTGGTAATGGCACTTTTTGACAATGGATTGAAAGGGAATATCCTGAGCGGCCTTGCTGTAGGTATTGGCGCAGCAGTTATAGCGCCTGCTGTAATGCCTATAGTGGCAAGTGTTGTAAAGCCCCTGGCAAAGGCAGCCATAAAAGGCGGGATCATGCTCTATGAAAAGGGAAGGGAGACAGCAGCAGAAGTCTCCGAAATAGTGGAGGATATAGTAGCAGAGGCAAAGGCAGAGTTGGAAGAGGCGCATAAAGAGGCTGCCGGCCCGGGAGGGGAAGCTGGTGCCTGATATTCCCGATGCCTTTTGCAGCCATAAGACTTCTGGAAGAATGAGATTAAAAATACCCTCAAAAAAGGGGAACAGGGGATATTTTACGTTTCTTACAGAACAATTATCAGGAATCAGCGGTATTGAGAAGATAGAGGCAAATCCTCTGACAGGGAGCGTACTTTTTCTTTATACATGTGGTACGGAGGCAATTGCAGAGCATGCAGAGACAAACAGCATTTTTAAGCTCAATGGACTGAATCAATATCCTACGAATTTACACCAGAGGATATCCAATACATTTAAGGGTATTAATGACCGTGTAAAGGGCGTTACAGGTGGAGAGATGGACATGGGGACATTGGCCTTTTTGGTTTTAGCAGGTGCTGGAATATACCAGATAAGCAGGGGCAATTTTACAGCTCCTGCGTGGTATACAGCCTTCTGGTATGCCTTGAATATATTCTTAAAATCAGGGGCCAATAAAGGAGCTAAATAATTTAATTGAGCTGTAACTTTATATTCAAAATCTTGTAAAAGAGATTCATTAAAATTGCTTTGTATTTACATGCATAAAAATCACTTATGGGGTTATTCAATAACTAAGGTGGCTTTAGATGTCATTTTGCTTAAAATGACAGATGGTAAGTGAGAATTGAAGATGCTTGAAAGTTCTTGATTTTCAAGGCTTCATGAGTTGTTGAACAGACTTACTTAGTAAAATGGAGGTCAAGATGTCAAATGAAACAACTGCAGGCAGCAAAGGTGTAAGCGAGGGTATAGGAAGGGTAGGAACAGCAGTTAAAGAGGGTGTGATAAGCAGCCTCAAGGGCATTAATGAGATCGAGGCAGAGATCGTAAGCCTTGCAAAGAATACGGTTTCAAACACCATGAGGGCAACAGGCTCTGTAGCCAATGAAAGCGTCGGCATTATTAAGGATGTAATAAAAGGAACGATTCAGGCTACAGAAGAGGTCGGCACAGGTCTCATTCTCAGCACAAAGAGCGTGGCAAAGGGAATTGTAATAGGTGTGGCGGATGTCGGCGGTGACATTGTTTCTGCATCCAGCCAGACTGTAAGGGGCGCTGTTAAAGGCGCCGCAGAAATAGGCGCAGATGTCGCCCTTGTTGCAAGGAGGGCTGTGGATGGAGTTATCGAAGCCACAAAGGAAGTAGGCGGCAATGTGGAGGAAGTGGCAAAGGTTGCCGTTGGCGGCGCTATCGAGGCAGCAGGCACTATAGGAAATACTGCTGTTAAGGCTGTTAAGGATATGCTTGTGGGAGTTATTGAGGGCGTGAAGGAGGTTGCAAGCACTGCCCTTCCAAAACCAAGACTGGCAACACCCCTTGAAGTTACCCCTCCTTCCACTCCAGAGATAACCGAGTCTCCTGAAGTCACAACAAAGGGCAGAGGAAGAAGGGGAGAGCAATAGGGCGTGGTTCAGACAATACACGCTTCTGTAAAAGGGAGGGCTCGCTATAAAATCAAGGGACTCCATCGCTCGGAGTCCCTTAAAAAATATCTTGAATTCAGGCTTGCAGAAAAAGAAGGGATAAATCGCTTTCATGTAAATGCAATCACCGGCAACATCCTCGTTTTTTTCAATTCAAACAACGATGTTAATACTATAGCATCGGTTATCGAAGGCATTGTCATTGAATACAAGGAACAAAACCACTGCAATGCATCTGCAATAGGCTATGAGGCAGATTGTAGGGATAGTCTGCCATTGCGCGGCGAAGCCGAAGCAATCTCAAAAAAAGAGATTCCTCGCTTTGTTCGGAATGACATTTTGAAAAGGAGAAAATTAAGAAGGGCCATTGTTCGTGCTAAGGAGCAGATTGTTGAACAGTGGCATCTTATGGAATCTGCATCTGTCCTTGATTTATTTGGTGTAAATAAAAGCAATGGATTGTCGCATGAATCAGCAAAGGAAAATCTTAAAAAATACGGCCCCAACATACTGCCGGAATCAGTGCCGCGCTCCGGATTGAGCATATTCATTGACCAGTTTAAATCTTTGCCGGTAGCCCTTTTAGGCGTTGCGGCAGGCATTTCTATTGCTACTGGAGGTCTTGCAGATGCAGCCGTCATATTAGGAGTAGTAACTATAAATGCAGCCATTGGTTATTTTACGGAGAGCCATGCAGAGAAAACCATCCATTCATTGAAGAGTCTTGTGAGGCCATCTGCCCTTGTTATAAGGGACGGCAACATAAAGGAGATTGGCGCAGAGCAAGCGGTGCCCGGCGACATTCTTGTCCTCAGGCCCGGCAGTTATGTGGCAGCAGATGCAAGGCTTATAGAGGCACACCACTTGAGTATTGATGAGTCGGCACTTACGGGTGAGAGCATGCCGGTCCTGAAGATAGTTGAGAGTTTGGAGTTAAGAGTTAAGAGTGATGCTGACATTCCCCTTGCCGACAGGGTAAATATGGTCTATATGGGAACACTCGTTACTGGCGGTCAGGGACTTGCAGTAGTTGTTGCAACAGGGAGATTTACTGAAATAGGAAAAATTCAGACACTCGTTGGAGAAGCAAAACCTCCGGAAACCCCGATGGAACGCCAATTGAGTAGAATGGGAACCCAACTGGTAATAATAAGCGGCGTTGTATGCGGGGTTGTTTTTATAATAGGGCTTATTCGCGGATATGGATTCCTGCAGATGCTCAAGACATCCATATCCCTTGCAGTTGCAGCCGTGCCCGAAGGGCTTCCCACTGTAGCAACAACCACCCTTGCCCTCGGCATAAGAAATATGAAAAGACATAATGTCCTAATCCGTCGCCTCGATGCAGTGGAGACCCTCGGCTCTGTTCAGGTTATATGCCTTGATAAAACAGGGACGATCACATTGAATAAAATGTCCGTAGTAGAGATTTATACAGGCATGAGACGGCTGAGACTGCATGACGGCAAATTTTTTATATCAGAAAATGATAACCAGACTATGCAAAGCAAACAGATGTATAGAAGGGAGCATGTAAGCCCCTATTTCTGCGACGAACTTCTCAGGCTTATCCATGTCTGCGCCCTCTGTAATGAAAGTGGAGTGAGTAAAAACGAAGATGGATATATTGTCAACGGCTCTCCCACAGAGAATGCCCTTATTTATGCAGCGATAAGTTCCGGTGTTGACATATTCATGCTCAGAGAAAAATACCCTCTCTTAAAAATTCAGCACCGTTCGGAAAACCGCAATTATATGGCTACTATTCATAACATTAAGAGTCATGACAGTAAAAACCAACACGGAAAGGTTATTGCCATCAAAGGAAGCCCTACAGAGGTCTTGTCCATGTGCGTTTTTTATATGCGGGATGGAAAGAAGTTCCCTCTCTCAGACGAAGAACGGCTGAAAATAGAGATAGAGAACGAAAGAATGGCAGGCAATGCACTCAGAGTGCTTGGAGTCGCCTATGCGTTTATAGACGAAGGAATAGAAAAAGTAGGCAGTAAGCAGTATGCAGTAAGCGGTGAAGAGAATAATTATTATCAGGTTAATTCAACGGACATACCACTTGACTCTCAAAATCTCATCTGGCTTGGGCTTGTTGGTATGGCAGACCCGATAAGGGATGGCGTGAAAGAATTAATACACGGATTTCACAGAGCAGGCATAGACACCGTTATGATAACAGGAGACCAGAGCCCCACCGCGTATGCAATCGGTAAAGAACTCGATCTGGGCAAGGGAGGACAACTTGAGATATTGGATTCAACGCATCTGACAGATATAGAGCCTGATGTAATGAAGGCGATTTGCGAGAGGGTGCATGTATTTTCGAGGGTCAGTCCTGCCCATAAACTCCAGATAGTTCAGGCGCTGCAGAGTGCAGGAAGGGTCGTTGCCATGACTGGGGACGGCATCAATGATGGCCCTGCACTTAAGGCTGCGGACATAGGCGTTGCTATGGGGCATGCTGGAACAGATGTTGCCCGTGAGGTTGCAGATGTAGTGCTTGAGGACGACAACATGGAAACGATGATTATCGCTATAAGTCAGGGCAGGACGATTTATAACAACATCAGAAAATCCGTTCATTTCCTTCTTTCTACGAATCTGAGCGAGATAATGGTTATGTTCACAGCCATTGCAGGCGGTCTCGGACAGCCCCTTAGCGCAATGCAACTGCTATGGATCAATCTTATATCCGATATAGCCCCTGGTCTTGCCCTTGGCCTCGAACCTGCTGAACCAGATGTCTTAAGCCGGCCACCGAGGGATCCCGATGATCCAATTATAAAGTCCTCGGATTTTAAGAGGATAGCCTTTGAGTCAGCAGTGCTGTCAACAGGAACTCTCGGCGCCTACGGTTATGGCATTATGAGATACGGAATGGGACAGAAGGCAGGGACAATGGCATTCATGAGCCTTACAACAGGGCAGATCCTGCACGCAATAAGCTGCCGCTCGGAAAAGCATTCCATCTTCGATAGGGGAAAACTACCGCCCAACAAATATCTTAATGTCGCCCTCGTAGGCTCCCTTGCTTTACAGGTGTTGTCTATGGCAGTACCGGGATTGAGGAGTCTTCTGGGAATCGCTCCCATAAATATAATTGACGGTATTGTGATTGGAGGCAGTGCGGCAGCGCCGCTGTTGGTGAATGAAGCAACAAAACAAAAACTTTTGGAGTAATGGAGTGACGGGGTAATGACAAGGAGGCATTTCAGATGAAAAAAGACTTTATATTCACATCCGAGTCTGTAACAGAAGGACATCCCGACAAGCTCTGCGATCAGATAAGCGATGCAATTGTGGATCATTTTCTCCAGCAGGACCCTTATTCGAGGATAAGGGCAGAGTGTGCGGTCTTTACAAACATCGTTTTTATTGCAGCGAGATTTGAATCCGGAGCTACTGTCGATTTCCCGAACATAGCCAGACAGGTAATCAGCCAGATCGGCTACGGAGGGAATACCTTCAACGCAAAGACATGCAGTATTCTCACAGGCCTCGAGGAATCACGGCGTGAAAGCACATGCTCTTTTGATGAGAGAAACCTTTCCGAAGAGGAGATAAACAGGATTCCAGCCCATGACCAGGCAACAGTCTTCGGCTTTGCATGCAATCAAACCGCCTCATATATGCCCCTGCCGGTGTGGCTTGCACACAAGCTGGCAAGACGCCTTGCATCCGTCAGATTCCAGCACATGCTGCCTTATCTTGAGCCTGACGGAAAGACACAGGTCGGGGTGGAGTATAAAAACGGAAGACCACATCGCATACATTCCATAACAATAATAGCCAGTCAGGATAGGACCTCGGCTAACGGAGGCCCTGATTTAAAGAGGCTTCACGATGACATGCTGGAGCATGTCATCGGGCCGGCATTTCATGACGAAGAGATCATTCCCGACAGCAGAACAAAGATATTCGTTAATCCAGAAGGTCCGGTTATCACAGGCGGCCCGTCGGTTCATTCGGGACTTACAGGCAGAAAAAATGCCGTTGACACCTACGGAGAGTATGCAAGGCACAGCGGTTCGGCGCTGAGCGGCAAAGACCCTTTGAGAATTGACAGGATAGGCGCCTATGCAGCCCGCTATGCAGCAAAGAACGTGGTTGCGGCAGGGCTCGCCGACGAATGCGAGGTTCATCTCAGCTATTCCATAGGTCTTTCAATGCCTGTGAGTATTCAGGTTGAGACATTCGGTACAGGCAGGATTCCCGATGAGGAGATTGCCGCAAGGATAGAGAAATATTTCGATTTCAGGCTTGCAGGAATAATAAGACAGTTCAATTTAAGACACCTCCCGTCCAGCATTAAAGGGGGTTTTTACAGAAAGCTTGCAGCCTACGGGCATGTGGGCAGGATGGATATAGGATTGCCGTGGGAATTGACGGATAGGGCTGAAATACTGAGGCAAGAGGCGGTGTAAATGACCGATTACCATGCAGCCGGAGTGGAAGGACTGCAATTAAACAGTATAAAAGGGAAAAACTTTGTATGGATAAACATCGATACCCCGACGCCGGCATTGCTGAATTCCCTGCTGAGTTTATACCCCTTTCACCACCTGGATGTGGAGGATTGCATATCAAAGACCCAGCTTCCAAAGATAGACGAATATAAAGACTATCTCTTTATAATCCTTCATTTCCCGCGATACCTGAAGGAAAAAAGGTTTTCCATACCGTCACAGGTAGGAATATTTTTAGGCAGAGATTTCCTCGTCACCGTTCATTCAGGGGAACTAAAGCCGATAAATAGAATCTTCCAGAGATGCAGAGAGGGTGACGATGCCTATGAGGAATATATGGGAACTTCATCTACGTTCCTGCTTTACGGGATAATCCATGCCCTTATTGAAAACATTATGCTCATGCTCCGCAGGGTAATATCCGAGATTGAAGACATAGAGGATAAGGTCTTTGATGAAAAGACGGATGCTGTCAGGGAAGTTACAGAACTAAGGCATAACATAGCAAACATGAGAAGGGTGGTTTTCTCTCTGAAGGGCATTATTCATGACCTTGAAAAGAGGATTCATAAATTTTCGAATGGCGACATGGGCGTTTATTTTGGAGACCTCGGGGACTACATCGATAAGGCATGGGCAATCCTTGAGGAATGCAAGGAAACTGTGGAGATATACAAGGATACGGACTTCATTATCAGTTCTGACAGAACCAATAAAATCCTTAGTTTTTTGACCATATTGTTCACCTTCTCCATTCCCTTTACGCTTCTGGGAACGCTGTACGGCATGAATGTCAGTCTTCCCGGAGGGGTTGACAGACAGTGGACATTCTGGGGGCCTCATACCACGTTTTTTATCATCCTTCTGGCAGCCTTTCTGTCTGTAGCCTTAATGTATATCATATTTAAAAAACGGCGGTGGCTGTAAAGTTCAGCGAAATTCAAGGATGAATAAATGAAGAGCCATGACCTCAATGCGGTTTGATATTAA
>NZ_DAIOFX010000031.1:0-5256 GCF_036745535.1 Dissulfurispira sp. | reverse complement strand
TTTTTATATAGCTATGATAGGACTTTTTGTGAACGGATTCGGGTTATTCAAACTTTACGAACACTCCGCGGATATAAACATTAAAGGGGCTTTTTTGCTTATTTTAAATGACGCCTTAGGCTCCGTGGGCGTTATTGCATCTTCATTGATAATCAAATTCACCGGTCTTTATGTGGTGGATGCAATCACGAGTATATTTATAGGACTCCTTGTGGCATATCCCACATATATTTTATTGAAGCACAGTATAGGAATATTGATGGAAGGCGCCCCGGCCGGGATTGACATCGAAACAGTCAGAAAATTCATATACGAAAGCTTTGACTATATAAAGAAGGTCAAAGATCTGCATGTCTGGGTGTTGACTCCGGAAAAAATAATAATGGCTGCAAGGATAAGAACCGACGGTATGGTTTACAACAGAGGGAAGATAAAGGCGTTGAAGGAGTGCCTGGAGAAGAAATTCGGATTCTATGATGTCTATGTAGAGATTTATGAAGAGGAGAAATAAATAATTACGAAAGGGGAACTTGGTATGAAGATTACTACAAATGGCTTGGCAGGCATAGCAACGGAGAAAAACTCAACAGCAGGGTTTAAGACAGCATAGTGATGCCTGATACATCTGCAGGACATATCAAGAGCAAGATAGGTGTATCCGAGACAGGGGATGCCCTTTTATGCAATGATGAAACAGAAAAGAGGCTGCACTCAAATGCCATTGAGATGCTGACAAGGGACCTGGATATTTCGGCTGATGAAATTAGGCGGCTCTATAATATAGTACTTGAAAGACTTAAGAGAGATGCAACGGTCAAGGACTTTCTGCCCATACTTGTCAGCAGGAGGGTTAAGTATCTGCTGAATCTGAGGAGAAACGGCAAAGAGAATCGAACTCGGGAGAGTAAATGATTAATCTGAAGGAGTTTTTAAAGACCTTTAAAGGCATGGATTTCAAGGAAGAAGAACTAAAGGTCTTTTACCGCTCGATTAAAAAATCGATCATTCTTCAATACTTTGGTAAAAGGTCCCTGCCGGAGCTGTTCAAGCTGGAAGATAAGTGCCAATGGCCTGTACTGCAAAGAATTGACAATCCAGAGCTTCCTATCTACAAGGAAGCCGACAGGACGCTCTTAAACCGCTTTATAAAAAGTATAAAAGAAGAAAAGGCATTAAGAGAGGAGAAGGACAAGACGGATAAGTACAAATACTGGAGCGGATTGCGATCCATTATAGAAGAGAGATTCGAACTCTTTAAGGACATATTTGATTTTTGCGAAAAGGACATTAAAGGATGTGAGACAGTTGCGGAAAGGTATAGAAGGATGAGAGAGCGGAAGATCGAAAACAGGAAGAAGTTGTGGAAATTCGGGATAGGCGCCGGTGCAACTGCACTGGCAGGCGCAGCAGCCATATGGTATCTTTCAAAGAAAGAGAAAAAATAATAGTAACAAAGAAGAAAAAGCAGAGATGAGATAGCAAAAAGAAAGCCCATTTTCATGGGCTTTAAATGGGGGAGTTGTGAGAATACAGGCTTATATTAAAATCGCCAGAAATGACAGCGGCGTTCCTTTCAGTGCCATTCCTGCAAAGGTGCTGAAGATGGATTTGCCGATTAAAGCGCCTGCCTTTGATGCAGCCCTGTGTAAATACTCATCATTGTTTACAGCCTTTGATACATCGAAGTAACCCTTTCTCTGCAGGATGTCCACAATATCCATGTGTTTAACCGACTTCGAATTATAATTTACAAGGAGGCTGCCGGTTGTGAGGTTTATATCGACAGTAGCAATGCCATGGAGCATACTGAGGCTCTTTTTTAATTCGTCTGCTACGTTCTTATTGTTTTTGATAACAGGACTCTTAATCCTCAACCTTCCAGGGACATTGTGCATGTAATAGCTCATAATTAATCCTCCTCCTTTATTCTGAATTTTCTAAATGTCCTGCACACAGGATAACCGGAACACCTGAACCTTATTACCTCACCATCGATTTTATAGAGATGCATGGGATTTCCGCATTCAGGACAGATTGGCTTGCCCTGTATTTCCTGTTTTTTTGCGCCTTGACTGAACTGTCTGCCGCACATGAGGCACTGGAATCTTTGTTTTCCAGCCCTTGTCTTTCCATATTTATAAATGGCTTCTGAATTACATATAGGACAGCTTACTGCGATTTCGGTTGGTATTTGTAATGTTGTCATGCTCAATTATATAAAGGCAATGATTACACTATTATTAAGGCATTGTTAAATATTTGTTACATTTCATAGGCTGCCAAAAGCATGAGGACGGCTGTCGGATGATGGAATCTCCACAGGAAGCCTGCTAATGGCCATTCTTCTTAATTTATCGAAATAGATATAACATGCCTCAAAGCGTCTTTTTTTGTTAATGCACAGTTTTATGTCGACATCTTCTATGTGTTTTATAAGATTGTTTTCAGTAATGCATAATGCTGCATCGCACCTTGCGCCTTCACTGCTTCCTTTTAAATGCGGACATCTAAATACAATTGCCCTGAACATGATCCCTCCTGTTTTTCTTTAGATTAACAGTTTTCCTATTACAGGATTATTACAACTGTGTAAAAGTTGTGTTAAAGTTGAAAATAAAAAGCTATCCCGAGTATTTCAGGATAGCTTTTGGCAGGATGGCTATTCTTTCATATAGCGTGAAACATTAATGGATGCTGAAAAGCTCTGGAGCAATCTCGCACCCTGTTCGGCCAGCCTTGACCTTACGCTGCTTTTCAGATTCAGATAGCAGAAATTCTCTTCGTTTATAAAACGGCTTATGAGATAGGAAGCCCGTTGCTCATGGCATCGAGGTAGGGCGTGTCTATCTGGTTTAAATCCCCTGTGAACACTATTTTTGTGCCTTCCCCACATCTGGTAATAATGGTCTTTATATCGAGCGGCCTTAGATTTTGCGCCTCGTCTATTATGAAATATCTTTTCGGAAGGCTCCTGCCCCTGATGTATGTGAGCGCCTCTATATTTAAAATACCGGAATCGATCAGATACTGGTAATTTTTTATATTTGGATATAGCGGTATTGTCCTTGAACTGTCCTGCAGGTGTATTGACGATGACTTTGAGATTATCGAAGATCGGCTGCATCCATGGCGCGAGCTTGTCGTCGATATCTCCCGGTAAATAACCAAGGTCATTGCCCATGGGAACAACAGGCCTTGCCACAAGCACCTGCTCATATAATGGAGACTTTTTTGTTGTTTGATGTATTCCTGCAGCGAGGGCAAGCACTGTCTTGCCTGTTCCTGCGGAACCTGTCAATGCCACTATTTCAATGTTGGGATTAGTTAGTGCATCTATAGCGCACTCCTGCTCTATGTTCTTGGGAATGATATTTTCGAGAGATTTGCCCCTTTTTACTTTTGACTGCTTGTCTTCGCCCTGCAGTCTGTAAATGTCTTCTCCAGTTTGATTGTATCTCACAGACAAGATGCCGTTATGGTAGTCATTGCTATTAAGGACATTTCCGTATCTTTGGAATATGGCTGTTTTGTCGTTTTTATAGTCTTCTGCATAAAGGCCTACAGACTCCGCTTTTATTCTTACCGCAGTGTCCTTGGAAACCAGAATGACCGGTCTGTACTTGTCTTTATTTGTATTTTCCATGATATGCAGGGCTGTCTTGATGATTGCATTGTCAGGGGAAAGGATGTCGCTGAAGTGAGGGATGTATTCTATGGTTACGGTTCCTCCTGTTTCCAGCGGTATTCCGGCGGCAATATTGCCTTTTTCCCTGAGTCCGTCTATTTTTTAATGCATGCCTTGCCGAGTAGGCTATCTCGCCGTGTCCTTTTTTAATCTGTCGAGTTCCTCTATAACGATCATGGGAATGATGACATCGTTTTCTTCGAATTTAAATATACTCTCGGGATCATGGATCAAGACATTGGTGTCAAGGACAAATGTTTTTCTCAAATTGCACCTCCTGCAAACAAAAGGGGGATTTTATCCCCCTTTTGAAATCCCCCTCCGGAACGAAGGAAGTAAAAATATTTTTTATTTGAGCGATATGATTCAAAGAAAAACGATTGTTTATTAAAAAAAGACGAAATGACCTTTATCGGAGATAAAGGCCGGATAGATTGTTGACAGTCTTTAGAGCATCTTTTCAAGTTTGTTATTGTTGCGCCTCCCTATGTTGTCTCATCTTAATTGTATGCATCTTTTAATAGATTAGCAACTGCTTTGTTACAGAATTATTAAATCAGCGTAAATTCATGATAAAAAGAAGGCCCCGGAATCGGCTCCAGGGCCTTTGAGTTGGGGGAGTGTTGCGAAGTCAGGCTGCGGTTGCGAACTCTTTTTCAGGGTCGAGGAAAAACTGAGAGATATAAACCTTGCATTCTTCCCAATCATTGCTGAGACAATAGTCCTCACTTGTACACTTTATTTCATCTGGCTCGATACCCGAGATTTCACAAACTCCTTTTCTAAATTCGGGACACATCGGCATCACCTCCTCTGGGCATAAGGGGGACTTTGTCCCCCTTATGAAAATCCCCCTAATTTTTCATAGGTGTTTTTTCTAATTAAATTTTTAACCAGGAATATCGGGCAGTCATCGTAATCCTCGTTTGCGCAGTATTTCATCTTCATCCTGTCGTCGATCTCTAATGACGAACATGAGGCATTGCATATATCTGCCTCGGTATTGCAGTACGGACACATGGTTTTATCTTCTTGTATTAATGCCATTTCTTGCGTTAACGCTATTGCCATCTTAGAATTCACTGCTGCCTCCTGTTTTTTATTTAAAGCTTAACAAAAGGATGTTACATGATTATTAAGCCAAGGTTAAATTTGTCTGAAATAGATTGTTTTGACTCCGGCACAGGTAAGCAGCAATCTTCCTCCGCAGGTTGAAGACATCTCCTTTGCATATATATCCTCTGACTCCATGCTCGAATGCGGCTTTCCTCAGGCTATCCTCATCAGTGGATGAATAAAAAACAATTGGCACATCTTTGATCTTGCTGTTTGAGCGGAGTATCACGGAGAGATCATCCCCTGGAAGGGCAGGCATATTAATATCGAGCAGGACGAGGTCAGGCTGAATTCTTTTTATAATATTTGTAGAGCCAAACCAGTTGTGGTGCGTAATCACTTCATACCCTGCATCCTCCAATAACTCCTTCGCAGTAATAAGATGCCCTTCATCATCGTCAATGACAAGAATTTTCTTTTTAATCTTCTCCATAAATTCCTCCTTAAGCCCCTTT
>NZ_DAIOFX010000030.1:8500-20889 GCF_036745535.1 Dissulfurispira sp. | reverse complement strand
AGAAAAACTCAACAATACTGCAACTGCGATTTTAAGACTCGTGCTGATCTTCATACGCCGTTACCCTCCATTGATTTAATATTTTGTTATTTATCCCCATTGGTATTGCCGATTAATTCATAACAGGGCCATCATACATGCCTGATTTTTGAGCTTCATTTAATTTCTTTGCTGCCTTCTGCAAGATGCTAAGCGCGGAATGAAAGGTATTGATCGAGTCGTAAAGCCTGTTCAGTTCGTTGGTCAGGGATTCCATTTCTCTGTTCAATGCTATCAGTTCAAGCGAGTCGTATGCCTTCCCGCATTTTCTGCATTTGTATTTTCTTTTGACCTCGTAATATTCAAAAATACTGTCTGAGCTTATATCTTCGATGTCCATCCTGCTCTTGCATTCAGGACAGACCATGTGCTTATCCTGATTTCTCTTTGAGCCGAAAAGGGAAAGAAAATTTTTAATCATAAACACTCTCCTACTGCATTACAAAATCAGTAAAATAAATATTTTTAACATTGCCTTCGCCCAGTATCCCGTTCAATTTCGTAAGCAGTTCGTCTTTAAGCTGCTGCTTCCCTCCAAACGATGATATTTCATCGGGCATCTTGCTTGTAACAAGCATAATGATTGCATCCCTGATGGCACCCGTTTTTACCTTTGCCTTTTTTGTTGCAGTCGATGATGAAAGCTCAAGGTTTATAGAGAGTTTTAAAAATCTGCTACCCACATTCAGGATAAAGGGTTCTAACTGAAACATTGGCGTTTCTGCATTCTTTTTTGAAGAATTGCTGGCGTAACTATCGGTTGTAAAAACAGGGCACAGAAGACAGAGGACAGCTAATAGACAAATCAAATATAAGAGACCTGTTTTAACCATCTGATTTGTAAACTTTTTTTTGGGGGTAATAGAACATATCCTATGAGTAATTTGGCCATTACTGCAGATAAGCATTTTTCTGTTTTCTTCAGCATTTTGTCCATATCAAAAAATAAAATAGCACACCATGATGTAAAATTTCTATTTGCGCTGAATTTTACAGCTTCAGGTTGCATATATTCAATATCATAGCGGCGTCAGTCCTTCCCTTATTGCATATTTTGTAAGTTCGGCTACATTGTTTATATTCAGCTTATCTGTTATGTGCTGCCTGTGCGTTTCGATGGTTTTTATGCTGAGGTTTAACATCGAGGCTATCTGTTTTGTGCTTTTGCCTTCTGCCATAAGCTGGAGCACCTCCCTTTCCCTGTGGGTCAGGATGGAGAAGACCGAGGTCTTTAAAGTCTCAAGGTCGTTTATGTAGTTTTTGATTACAATCCGCGCTATTTGAGGGCTGAGGTAGTTCTGCCCGGCTGCCACTGATCTGATTGCATATGCCAGGTCGTCGGAAACACAGTCTTTCAGCAGATAGCCCGATGCACCGGCCTTTAGCATTTCAATAACGAATTGTTTGCTGGAATGCACCGATAGGGCTATTACCTTAACATTAGCGCACCCAGAGGTAATTTGACGGGCAGCCTCGATGCCGTTTAGTCCGGGCATTGTAACATCCATTACCACCACATCAGGCATCAGTTCCCTTGTCAACCGAACCGTTGTTCTGCCGTCGCCTGCCTGTGCAATCACTTTGATGTCTGGATGTTTTCGAAGTATGGCTGCCAGTCCTTCCCTTATTATGTTGTGGTCGTCTGCCAGGATGACATTTATCTTTTTCATGAGAATATTATTTTGTTTTCCCCTCTTTTTTGGCTTTATATAATCTGTCGTCTGCTGCAATCAGTAAATCCACGGAAGAGTCGCCGTCTTCGGGAAACGAAGCTATTCCTAAACTAATGGTTATCGTTATCCTGCCTCCGTAAGGAATTGCTATCTCCTCCATGGAAATTTTTTCCCTTAATCTCTCTGCAACATGAGCTGCCGTTTCTTTATTTATTTCGGGCATGACTATTACAAACTCCTCTCCTCCGTATCTGCTTAAAATGTCTGCATCCCTTATGTTTTTTAGCATTATGCGGGCGAGGGATTTCAGTATTGCATCCCCTGCAACATACCCGTAAGTGTCATTTAATTTCTTGAAATCGTCAATGTCCGCTATTGCCAGCGATAGTTGTCTCTGGCACCTCTTGCTTAATTCCAGATCTTTATGAAGAAACTCATTGAGAAATCTCCTGTTGTAAAGGCCGGTGAGGGGATCTGTGGTGTAAAGCTTTACCTCATCAGTGATATCTCTTAGTATTAACTGGATTTTCCCTCCGCAATTTTCTTCTTCTGTTTTTATAAAAAAGCCAGATATTTCGTATATCTCTTCGTCCCTTTTTACCTTTATGTCCTCAACCTTGTTGAATCTGCCGAGTGTTCCGTATATCTTTTCCCACTTCTCATGGGGAATGAGGCGGGTGACGGGTTTATTTACAATTCCATCGCCGAATTTCTTTACAGCCCTTTCATTTGCCCAGATTATCAATTGTTCTCTGCCAGCATCCACTATTTCCAGCAGCATCTCGGGAAGCAGATTCAGAATATCTCTTGTATGTCTCAGTTTTCTTTCTATAAATGCGGTGTAGTCTCCTTCAAGA
This sequence comes from Dissulfurispira sp., assembly GCF_036745535.1. Lineage (NCBI taxonomy): Bacteria > Pseudomonadati > Nitrospirota > Thermodesulfovibrionia > Thermodesulfovibrionales > Dissulfurispiraceae > Dissulfurispira > Dissulfurispira sp. The sequence continues at coordinate 18,320 of NZ_DAIOFX010000030.1, read as the reverse complement.
TTATTTATCATATCCCTGTTTGTAATTATGCCTATGGCATTGCCGCTCTGGTCTTCGATAACAACACTTCTTATTTTCTTCGTATTCATGATTCTGACAGCGGTGATCAATGAATCTTCCATTCCGACAGAGACTACCGGAGAGGACATGAATTTAAAAACAGACTCACTTAATGATATGTTGTTCCTGACTATCTTCAGGATGTCCTTTTCGGTTATCATGCCGACTGCTCTGCTGCCCTTTATAACAGGGACAGAGCTGATTTTGTTTTCTGTAATTTTTTAAGGGCCTCATTGAGAGGGGCTTCTGGGGCTATGCTTATCAGAGGCTTGATGCTTTCTCTTATGTGTCTGATTTTTATGGTTGAGCGGTAAAAGTCGTCTTCGAGGTATTTAATTATGTCTTGCTGTGTAATAATTCCCTTGAAATTGTTGGAATCATCCGTGAGTATTATCCTCCTGATATTGTTTGCCACCATCAGGTTTAAGGCATAGCCTATTGCCTTATCTTCTTTTATTGTTATGGGGTCTTTCCTGGCACAATTCATGGCAGGGCTATTCAGGTCTACACTCCTGTAGAGAATCTCCACAATGTCCTTTTCTGTAAGGATTCCCACAGGTATGGCGTCGTCGAGTATGACCACAACACCCTTGCCGTTTGAATCCATCAGCTCAACTGCCTGTCTTAAGGATGCGCTCCCGGCAAGATGCAGGTCTTCTTTACAGACAATGTCTTTAAGGTACAAACCTATCATATATTTACTTTGTTGTCTGTTTTTCTAACAGGATAGAAATTTAAACCAAATGCATGGATAAAATCTATCGGGAAATCCCTGATTGGAGTGTAAATTATTTATTAATTTTCCCCCAAATTGAGTGATTTTGCAAGGCAGGCACTGCTCAAAGACTTTAAAAAGCCCTCGTTCATGTGCATATGAGAGATAACAGATGCATTATCCATCAAGTATCCAATGTAGTAGATGACGGATACAGGATAAATTATTTGCAAGCGCAGAGTTTAAAGTCTCCCGCAGCACCTGCCTTGCAAATTTAATATAAAATCGCTTAATTCAGGTTTTCAGAGGGTTGTTTTTATGCATAATTGAACAGCTATGAACTAACAGGAACTATTATGGATATGCTGGTTCCAAATCCATGTCTTGATTTTATCTCCAACTGTCCTCCAATGCCTTTCAACCTTTCGCGGATGCTGAAAATGCCAAAACCTGTGTGAAGACCTTTGTTATTGATAGTGGAGGGGTCAAAACCGACGCCGTCATCGGAGACATTGATTTTGATAAAATCTCTGTCTTTTTCGAGAGAAACCCTTGCAATATTGGCATTCGCATGTTTGACTATATTAAAGAGAAGTTCCTGCACTGCTCTAAAGATCAGAACAGATGTCTCGTCATTTATGCGGCTGACTCTTTTATCGCTGCTGAAATAGATTGTCAGCCTGTATTTACCATGGAACCTCTCGCAGAGGCTTTCAAGCGCAGATGGCAGACCAAGTTCATACAGGTCAGGCGGGCTGAGGTCGAATGTCATGGCTCTGATATTGTTAATCGTCTGCTCTATTATCTCCGATATTTCATCGAGGGGCTCTGCATAAATAGTAGAGGACAGTGATTCTTTCAGCATTTTCAACTTTATTAAGGACAGGGCAAGCGTTTGTGTAATATTGTCGTGGAGATTTGATGCAAGCTGCCTTCGCTCTTTTTCTTCTGCCCAGAGCAGGTTAAATGCCATGGATTGAGGGCGGTTGTTATTATAAGCCATGATATAATTATACAATGAAAATTCGCCCTATGCTCGCAAAATCATCCAGCCTGTCTCCGAAGCAAAGACAGCCCGCTTAGGCATCCATGCCACGCCTGGGCTGTCCAAGTCGCTCTGAGACCATACCATTGCCTGACAGACGCAAGTGTCTGAGCGAAGCGAGTTTTGCGGCTGCAGCGTAAGGAGCATTAGAACTGTCAAAACAGAGCTTCTGAACGAAAGAGACTTATCCTTATCGCTGGATCACGGTATAAATAAAGTTACCAATGTGTTTGGGGTATAATAATATATGCCTTTAAGAAAATGGATAGACAGCGCAAATAATGCCATAGAGGGAATCCTGCATGCCGCAAAGACACAGAGACATCTCAGGTACCATTTTTATTCAGCAGTTGCAGTCCTTGTTTTAAGTTATATCCTCGGCGTGGAGAGGACGGATTTCCTGATAATCTCCATTGCCGTTATCCTCGTACTGCTTGCGGAAATGATTAATACTGCTATCGAATATGTTGTGGATATGATTTCACCGGAACACAGCGAAAAGGCAAGGATTACAAAGGATGTGGCTGCCGGAGCGGTTTTAATCACCGCTTTTGGCGCTGCAGTCCTCGGATATATAATACTGTTCCCCTATTTCAGCAGGGCATTTGAGCAGGGCATCGATATTGCCAAACATTCGAAGGAAGAGATCACGATTATCTCTGTTATCCTCGTTTTGATTATCGTGGTGGTGCTCAAGGCATATTCGGGCAAGGGGCATCCCCTGCGCGGAGGCATGCCAAGCGGTCATTCTGCGATAGCATTTTCAGCATGGGTTGCGGTTACATATATCACAGAAAGTTTTATTGCCTCTCTCTTAAGTTTTCTGTTGTCCGTTCTCATAGCCCAGAGCAGGATAGCGGTAAAGGCGCATACGCCCCTTGAGGTGATCGCAGGCGCAGTTTTAGGGTCCGGACTCACCCTTTTATTGTTCATTATTTTTTATTGACAGTTAACACGTTTTGTGGTAATTCTTTTATATAGAAAGGATGTGTCTCTCCCGATAAGGCTGAACCCTCTGTGAGGAGGGGGCGGAAAGCGACGGGTCTTCAAACAGAAGATGGCCGGGTTGCCGAAGGAGAATCTTCGGTAAGCTCGGCCTTTTTGTTTATGCTTAAAGGGGATATTGCCTTCGGCCTTTTGTTTGCCTCTAATACCTTTTTCCTGAGCCTTATGGATTGAGGCGTTACCTCAACAAGTTCGTCTTCCTTGATGAACTCCAGCGCCTGCTCCAGATTCAATATCCTCGGAGGTATCAGTTGTATCGTATCATCAGCGCTTGCAGCACGCATGTTCGTGAGCTTCTTTTCCTTTGTGACATTTACATCCAGGTCATTGTCCCTTGAGTTCTCTCCAATAATCATTCCCTCGTAAACAGGCGTATTCTCTTTTATAAAGAGTGTGCCTCTCGGCTGCAAATGGAAGAGCGCATATGTGGTTGATTTGCCTGCTCTGTCTGCAACGAGGGCTCCTGTCTGCCTCTTTGACATTGGGCCGTGCCACTGCTCATATCCGTCAAACAGATGGTTCAAGAGTCCTGTTCCCTTTGTATCTGTCAGAAACTGGGACCTGAAGCCGATCAATCCACGTGAAGGAATCCTGAATTCAAGCCTGACTCTGCCGTGTCCGTTGTTCTGCATCTTCTGCATTCTGCCCTTTCTCATTCCGACCTGTTGCGTTACAACGCCGACAAATTCTTCAGGTACGTCTATGACAAGCAATTCCATCGGTTCATGCAGGACGCTGTTTATTTCCTTTGTTATGGTCTCCGGCATGGATACAGAGAGTTCGTATCCCTCCCTTCTCATCATTTCGATAAGGATTGCAAGCTGCAATTCCCCACGTCCCATTACCTTAAATGAATCAGTATTATCAAAACCCACTTTAATAGAGACATTGTAGAGGAGCTCTTTTTCGAGCCTTTCCCTTAGATTCCTCGATGTCACGAACTTCCCTTCCTTTCCTGAAAAGGGAGATGTATTGACAGAAAAGACCATGGATATTGTAGGCTCATCCACCTTTATTCTCGGAAGAGGCATCGGCCTTTCAATATCGGTGATTGTGTCGCCTATATTTATGCCTTCGATCCCTGCAAGGGCAATGATGTCGCCAGCAGATGCCTCTTTTGCCTCCATTCTTTCCAATCCCTGGAATGTGTAAATGGAGGTTATCTTTGTTTTTACTGCATCGCTGTTGCCGTTTATCATGGCCACTGCATCTCCTACCTTTACTGTGCCTGAAAAGATTCTTCCGATTGCAAGTCTTCCCACATAATCGTTGTAGTCTATATTCGTGACAAGGAGCTGCAAGATGCCATCCCCTTTGCCTTCAGGTGAAGGAATGGTTTTGAGTATGAGGTCAAAGAGGGGCTTCAAATTTTCTGATTCATCGTCCATATTAAGCGTTGCAATACCCCTTTTGGCATTTGTATAAACAATGGGGAATTCTAACTGCTCTTCGGATGCGTCAAGGTCTATGAATAAATCATAGACTTCGTTTAAAACTCCCTGAATCCTTGCATCGGGTCTGTCGATCTTGTTGATTACCAAAATTGGCGGCAATTTCAATTCCAGCGCTTTTTTAGAACAAACCTTGTTTGCGGCAAAGGGCCTTCTGATGCATCAACGAGCAAAAGCACGCCGTCAACCATTTTCAAAGTCCTTTCCACCTCGCCGCCGAAGTCTGCATGACCTGGTGTATCGACAATATTTATCTTTACGCCGTTGTATTCAACTGCTGTGTTCTTTGCCATTATTGTGATCCCGCGCTCACGCTCAAGGTCTATGTTGTCCATGACCCTTTCCTGAACCTGCTGGTTGGAGCGGAATATTCCAGCCTGTTTCAGCATCCCGTCAACAAGGGTTGTCTTTCCATGGTCGACATGGGCAATAATAGCTATGTTTCTTAAATCCCCCCATAAAACCTCACTTTTAGTTGTTTGGTAAACGCAGGTGTGCATACGGTAAAAAGCTTTACAGATGCATGATTTTAACTGCGGACGTTTTATTTCAACCTATTTACATGCGAAAATACCACTTCAGGATCTCGCCGCCGAAAAACAGGGTAATGATTGAGCCGAAAGCCAGAAACGGACCGAATGGTATCTTTGTCTTTCTTCCCTTTCCCTTAAAAACCATGAGAAATATCCCTACCAAAGAGCCAACAAGGCTTCCTATGAATGTTGCAAGGAAAACAGCCTTCCATCCCATGAATGCGCCCACCATGGCCATGAGTTTGATATCTCCGCCTCCCATTCCTCCCCTGCTGAGGATTGCAATGAGATAAAATAATCCGCCGCCTATAAACAAGCCTGCAATGGAGTTTTTAAAGCCAACGACTGAAAGGCTGAAGGCTGAAGGCTGAAGGCTGAAAGGATCTGGGAGCAAAAAAGATGCTGATAGAAGGCCAATGACAATTCCCGGAAGTGTTATTACATCAGGTATTATCTGAAAATCCAAATCAATAAAGGTTATCACAATCATCGCAGACACAAAGACAAAGAGAAAAGGCAGATGCCATCCATATCCAAAAAAATTGAAAACCGACCAGTAAAGGATTCCATTCAGTAATTCAACTATGGGATAGCGGATGGAAATGCTTTCACCGCATTTCCTGCATTTGCCTTTTAAAAGTAGATAGCTCAGTATGGGAATATTATCCCATGGCTTAATAGGCGTGTTGCAGGCAGGACATGAAGATGACGGTCTGATAATAGACATATCTCTCGGCAGCCTGTATATGCAGACATTCAGGAACGACCCGACTATGAGGCCAAAAATGAAAAAAAAATCATGCCACTATCCTGCTTATCTCCGATGCCCTTTCGATTGTCTCTTTTATTTCAGGCTCAAGTGTCTCAAGCTCCTTTACGGCATCCATGACATCTTTATTGGCATAAATATTTTTTTCTTTCCCCCTCATTGCATAAACCTCTTCCCCAATCTTTCTCATCAACTCATCCCTGCGTTTTTTTAATTCCTCTGATTTGTACAGCAGTTTAAAGACCGTGATCTCAACCCTTATCCTCTCCGAAAGCAGAGATGAGAACCACTTGATCTTTTCAATAGCCTCACCAAAATCCTTTTTTATCCTGCTGAACATAAAACCTCCCTATGCTGTTTTAAATATCTCAAGCCTCTTTCCCCAGAAATCCTCGATGGATTTTCTGAGCTGCGGATAGCCCGTAAGTGCTGAATCCCTTTCTATAAGGGAGAACGCCTCTTTTCGGGCCATTTCAAGTATTTTAGCATCCCTTAAAAGATTTGCAACCTTTAAGTCAGGCATGCCCGACTGCCTCGTGCCAAAAAATTCTCCGGGGCCTCTGATATTCAAGTCCTCCTCGGCTATCCTGAAGCCGTCTGTGGTCTTAACCATTACCTCAAGCCTCTTCCTTGCATCCTCGCTTCCGCCGTAACTCAGTAAAATACAGTATGACTGGCTGCTTCCCCTTCCGACTCTTCCCCTCAACTGGTGCAACTGGGCAAGGCCGAATCTCTCTGCATGTATTATAACCATCAATGTCGCATTTGGCACATCTACTCCAACTTCTATTACGGTTGTTGAGACAAGGATGTGTATATTGCCATTTTTGAATTCCTTCATCACTTCTTCCCTTTCGACTGGTTTCATCCTTCCGTGAATCAGATTCACTTTGAGATGAGGGAATATTTTCTGGAGCCCCTCTGCCCCTGTAATTGCGGATTTAAGGTCTGTTTTTTCCGACTCTTCAATTACAGGATAGACCACATATGCCTGCCTTCCCTTTCTTGTCTCTTCCTCGATTAAGGAGTATATCTGGTTTTTATTTTTTTCGGAGAAGAGTTTTGTGATAATAGGACTCCTGTTTGGAGGAAGCTCGTCGATTACGGAATAATCGAGGTCGCCGTAGAGTGTCAGGGCAAGGGTTCTCGGGATCGGGGTTGCCGTCATTATCAATGTGTCGGGAATTACCCTTCTTCCTTTTTTCCTTAATGTTGCCCTCTGCATTACACCGAATCTGTGCTGCTCATCTATTACAATAATTCCCAGTTTTTTGAACGACACGCCTTCCTGAATCAAGGCATGTGTTCCGATGACAATATCCGCATCTCCAGATGCAACGACTTCAACCTCTTTGTTTTTCTTGCTTCCTGTAAGGAGATGGATATTTAATCCTAAATCTTCAACAAGCCTGTGAATGTTGATATAATGCTGCTCTGCAAGTATCTCTGTGGGTACCATCAATGCGGATTGGTAGCCGCATTCCACAGCAGCAAGCATTGACATAAGGGCAACTATTGTCTTCCCTGAACCCACATCTCCCTGTAAGAGCCTGTTCATGGGGGCAGACGACTGCATGTCTTTAAGTATGTCTTTGAATACTCTTTCCTGGGCACCGGTGAGTTTAAAAGGCAGTTTGTTAAGCAATCCGTTTATTAGTCTGCCATCAGGAGAAAAAACAATGCCTTTTTCAAGCACCTCTCCCTTTTTAACGGCTGCAAGTCCCAGTTGAAGCGTGAAGAGTTCATCAAATGCCAGTCTCTGATGAAAGGGGCTTGTCCCTCTGTTTAAATCATCTAACGAAGATGTTGGAGGAGGGAAGTGCACATTTGATATGCTTTCCTGTAAATCCGGTAAATTGTATGCCTTGATTATCTCTGAAGGTATCGGGTCTGATATGGCTGATACCGAACTGTTAAGGACTGAATACATGATGTTTCTCAATTGCTTCTGGCTCAGGCCTTCGGTTGACCGATAGATGGGCGCTATCCTGCCGGTGTGTATGCCCTGGGCTGAAGGATTGGGCTCATTATCATTTTCATCCAGTATTTCATACTCTGGATTGATTATCTCGAAACCAGTTCCCCGGTAATTGTATTTTACTGTCCCGTACAATACTACTTCCTGTCCCGGTTTGAATATCTTTTTAAGATATGTCTGATTAAACCACTTTGCCCTGAGAAGCCCGCTTCCATCTGATACGGCAAGCTCGAATATCTTTAGTTTCGGCCGTCGAGGATTTGGGATAATGACATCAGCTTTTAGTATCTTGCCTGTAACGGTATTTATTTCTTCTGGCCTGAGAAGTGCTATTTTTTTAATGGAGCTTCTGTCTTCGTATCTGTAAGGCAGATAAAAAAGGGCGTCTCTTACTGTCTTTATTCCAAGACGGTCAAGCAGCCTTGCCCTCTGGGGACCGACACCCCTTACATACTGAACGGGAGATAATAAATCATTACTGCTCATTTTTATCAGATTTCTCTGATTCTCTCTTTATAGTCTCATCAAGTGATTTGCCTGCTTCTTCCATCTTGATTTTTGAATACTCTGATTCGCTTAATATCTCTATCTCCCAGCCTGTAAGCTTTGTTGCCAGTTTTATATTCTGTCCGCGCTTCCCTATGGCAAGGGACAACTGCTGGTCATCCGCAATTACCATTGCGGTCTTTTCCTCTTCATTTATTCCGACCCTGTCCACAGCTGCAGGTGTAAGCGCCCTTGCAACAAATATGCGAGGGTCATCGCTCCATGGTATTATATCAATCCTTTCTCCGCGCAGCTCCCTTACAATGGACTGAACTCTCGTTCCCTTCACGCCGACGCAAGCGCCCACTGCATCTATAGCAGTGTCCTTAGAGGATACCGCTATTTTTGTCCTTTCACCCGGCTCTCTTGCAATGCCTTTTATAATGACAACTCCATCGTGTATTTCCGGAACCTCCATCTTGAAGAGGGCGACAACAAAGTTCGGGTCTGTCCTTGAGAGCACTATGACAGGGCCTTTTGGCGTCAGTTTTACCTCGGAAAGATATGCCTTAACAATATCCCCTCTTTTCAGGGTTTCATTAGGCAGTGTTTCCCTCTGGGGAAGAGACGCCTCTGTCTTTGCAAGGCTGATGTAATAATTTCCTTTTTCCTTCCTCAGTACGGTGCCGCTGATTATCTGTCCTGTCTTGTCTTTATATTCCTCGTAGATAATATCCCTTTCAGCCTCTTTTACCTTCTGGAATATGACCTGCTTTGCTGTTTGCGCTGCTATCCTGCCGAAGTCCTGTAAGGGTATCGGGATTTCAATTGTATCGCCTATTCTCTTGTCGGGGAATAACTCCTTTGCCTTTTCTAACTGGATCTCTTCATCTTTGTTTGTGACCTTTTCCACTATCTGCTTAAGCTCGAAGACCTGTATGTTGCATGTTTTCGGCTCTATGCGCAGATCTATGTTGGTCCTGCCGCCGAATTTCTTGCGGACGGCGGAAAGAAGGGCTGCCTCCAGCACCTTTAATAAGGAATCCCGTGAGATGCCCTTTTCCCTGCTGATCTGATCTATTACATAACAGAGTTCCTTTGACATGGTCGATACCTCTCTTAAAATTCTATTTCAAGCCTTGCCTTAGAAATTTTATCCATAGGGATAAAAATATCCTTCTTATCGAGTTTAAGCCTTATCCAGCCCTCTCCAACATCGATAATTCTGCCAATGAAGAATGTCTGATTGTCTATTTTCTCGGTTGTGATAATCCGTGCAAGCTTTTCTATGTTCCTTTCAAAGTCGGCCTGTGTTGAAAGCGGCCTGTCAAGCCCTGGAGATGATACCTCCAGCACATAGGGCCCTTTTATCGGATCCTCCACATCCAGCAGTGCCTCAAGGCTTCTGCTTATTTTTTCGCAGTCTCCAACTGTTACCCCGCCCTCTTTATCCACAACCACCCTGAGCATTGTTCTTTTGCCTGTGCCCAAAATATCAGCACTGACAAGCTCCAGGCCTTCGTCCTCGGCAACCCGAGATGCGAGTTCAAAAATTTTCTGTTTTATAGCAATTCTATCCATATATCCTGGCCATATGTTCCGGTAAAACAAAAGAGTGGGAAGACCCACTCTTTGCATTTGTAAAGAATAAAAAAGATATTAAAATATAACAGTTTTTGCCCTAAAAAAGCAACACCATGAGGGTTTAATTGCCCTCATGGTGTTTTTATTGACACTACTTCTTTGGAGCTTCTGCTGGCTTCTCAGGAGCCGGAGCT
>NZ_DAIOFX010000030.1:2267-8400 GCF_036745535.1 Dissulfurispira sp. | reverse complement strand
GGAGCTGGTGCAGGAGCTGGTGCTGGCGCCTCAGGAGCCTTTTTTGGCTCTTCAGCCTTCTTGCAGCCAACTGTCAGGGTAAATGCCACTAGGAGCATAAGGGAAAGTATAATAGCTAATACCTTCTTCATTCTTTAAGTCACCTCCTTCCAAAATTGTGCCAAAAAATTGGGGGTAATTTTGCCAACTCAATTATTAACATATATGCTATTTCTTGTCAAGAAATAAATTAGCCTCGATATTTTTAACGAGTCCTTCCACGAGGAATATTATTGATTCCGCATCGAGAAATCTATCCGCTGTTGAGTCGAAAATAACCTTTGCCTTTGATTCGAATTCTTCTTCCTGCGGCCAGTAAAGGATCATGACCGGCAGCTTGGGAAGGAGGTAAAGATGCCATGCATTTTCTGTAGGGAATCCTTCACGCTTCTCTGCTCCGAGTCTGATAAGTATTTTTTCTGTTTGGGCAAAATCCCTTTCGAGGAGTTCTTTAAGAGGCTCTTCGCAGTCCCTCAGAAATGAAGATGCCTTTACCATGCCGCCTCGGAGTTCGCTGTATGATACCCATTTACCCGACAATTCGCCTTTGCCGGCAGTCCTGATATAATGCAATAGCAATATCTTGATCCATGGCGTTATGTGGCCGTGTGTCGTTATATCTCCGTCAGGCGATATGCTGAATTCCCTTCCCATGCATTTGATGGCGATGCTGTTGTCTTTTTTTAATTCAGCGCCGATGCCATTTGCAATGTCTTTGAAATTTATATTCTTGGCCTCTTCTTTAAGGCTTAATATCAACTCCTCACGCCAGTCCGATTTTGTGACAGAGCCTCTCAGCGCCTCTATTTCCTCATTTGTGAGAAGAGGGCATTCTGATAGCTCTGTTTCTCCCTTTATAACAGAGAGGGCAAAAGGCATGCATGTCTTCTGCCTGCATTTCCCGCAGTTTTTCTTAGGGAGTTTTTTATAGAGATCTATGGGGTTCATATCGGCGTTTCATATTGTAAGCGATGCTGCCCTTATTCTTCAAATCACTGGCAATTCTGTTATACTATGACCAGCGTATTCTATAACTAATAGCTATGAAAAAAGTTTTTGAAAATCTGCATAAGCGCATAGCAAAAGCTGTAAGCCATTACTGGTTGACACGGGAACAACAAGCCAATAAGCAAAAAAATTCCAGCCGTGTTGATCAAGGGCTAAGAAGCGCAGTAACAGGCGGCGCTCAGATGGATGACTTTATTGCTTTAATAACAGAAATCATTCTTGAAGCAGGTGTTGATGAAAAGCATATCTTCCATAATAAAAATCTTGAACTCCCTGGATTTTCCGTCCTACAAAAGAATGGGACTTGATAGTAGTTCGAGACGATCAACTGATTTTAGCACTTGAAGCAAAGTCGCAGGTCGGCCCATCTTTTGGAAACAATTTCAATAATCGCACAGAAGAGGCAATGGGAAGCGCGCTGGATTTGTGGACTGCCTTCCGCGAAGGAAAATTCAATAAGACTATCAGCCCATGGCTCGGATATATATTTTTACTGGAGGACTGCAAAGAATCGCGAACTCCAGTTAAAGTTAAAGAACCGCATTTTGAGGTTTTTGAAGAGTTCAAAAAGGCTTCATATGCAAAACGCTATGAATTGTTTTGCAGGAAACTGGTAAGAGAACGCCATTACAATGCATCAGCCTTTTTGCTGTCTGAGAGAGTAAAAGGCATTGAAGGATTTTTTACAGAACCTGCAGAAGATTTAACCCTTGAGCTATTTGCTCGTTCTTTAACGGCGCATGTCAGCGCCTTCGGAAGAGGATAGCACTGATGGCAGTTCAGTTGACCGGAAAAACCATAAATACAACGCATCGTCTATTTCAGGCAGATGCACGGTCAATGTCGTTCATCTCCGACCAATCTATACATCTTGCGATTACTTCTCCACCTTATTGGACGCTCAAGAAATACAATGAAAATGAAGCGCAGTTGGGCCATATTGCTGACTATGAGCTTTTTCTTCAACATCTTGGCGAAGTATGGAGAGAAGTTTACCGTGTGCTCGTCCCGGGAGGTAGACTTGTCTGTGTAGTCGGAGATGTGTGCCTATCGCGAAGGGAACACGGAAGGCATCTTGTCATGCCGCTTCATGCTGATATAACAGTCATATGTCGCAAGATTGGCTTTGATAACCTTAATCCCATTATCTGGCATAAAATATCAAACGCCGATTTTGAGGCTAACACCGGCAGCAAGTTTTTAGGGAAACCATACGAGCCGAATGCCATCATAAAGAACGATATAGAGTTCATATTAATGCAGAGGAAGCCGGGCGGATACAGACAGCCTACGGAAGAGCAGCGTAAGTTAAGTATGATAGCTAAAGACGATTACGCCCAATGGTTCCGCCAGTTCTGGAATATAACAGGTGCATCGACCAGACACCATCCCGCTCCTTTCCCCTTAGAACTTGCATATCGCTTGGTAAGAATGTTTTCATTCTGGGGCGATACTGTCCTTGATCCCTTCTGCGGAACAGGAACAACAATGCTTGCTGCTATGAAATGTGATAGGAATAGTATTGGAATTGAAGTTGACGAGGAACATTGCAAGATGGCCTTGAACCGAATGCATAATGAACACAAGGGACTTTTCGGAGAGGCGAAGATTGAGTTTGTAGAGATGAAGGATAAAAAGAAGGGGATGATGGTGGGGGAGAAAAAGGCAGAATATATGATTAGGGGAAAGCGTAAGAAATGACGACTATAAAATCTGTGGTCGGCACATCGCATCCTGATTATGCTAACAAAACAATTCATTCCCTTCTTGATGCTCAGTACGGCTATAAAAGATTATCTCGTAATCTTACTGATTACGAGATGAATCCTAATTATTACTTCTCGCATGGGAGAAAAAGCGATATGTCTTTCTCAAGAATCAATAATGGCGAGTGGTATATTACCAGAGAGGGAAATCGTAGGACAGCTTTAGCAAAAATAATCTTGTTTTTGGATGGAAATGGTAGTTCTATGCTACACGGAGTGACTCTTTCCGATTATATGATAGATTTACAATTTATGGATGAGTTTGAAAAACTTAGGACGTTCATAGAGGAAAACAGACTGCCTTATTATGTTGAGCCGAAGCGAGAACTAATACGAAAAGAGTCAGATGATAATAAGATTATTGAAGGATTCAGAACAAATATATTTTTTGGAAATATGAAAACTCGGGAACAGAAAATAATAGGACAAAATGAAATTGGAGAAGTATTGAAGGATATTAAGAGATTGCATCAAAATAATTGGAAAGGAATGGTGCGTCGTTTTATAAAGGCAGTTATAGATGAATTTAATTATCTATTAAGGGGAAATACATAATCAGATGAGTATGCTGGAAGAGCTTCTTTACGAAGAAGAAAGTTCAACGCTGGATTTTAAAGGCAAGCAGTACAATTTTATTGGCGGAGATGAGCCGCAAAAGAGTGAATTACTAAAAGACATATTGGCATTTGCAAATGCATGGAGAAGGGCTGATGCATATATCTTGATGGGTGTTAAAGAGATAAAAGGAAGCAAAAGTGAGGTGATTGGCATTGAGTATGAATTAGACGATGCTCAGCTTCAGCAGTTTGTTAATAGCAAAACTCAGCGTCCAGTAATCTTTCATTACAAAACTGCCATTATTGAAGGTAAAAAAGTTGGAGTGATTCATATTCCAGTTAATAAAAGACCGATATATTTAAAAAATGATTACGGCAAGTTGAAGAAAAATGTAGTTTACATCAGGCGAGGCAGTTCTACAGATGAGGCCAGTCCTGACGAAGTGGCACAAATGGGACTTTCTGAATTATCGCCTAATGAAAGCATTCCAACACTTGATGTTGAGTTTGCAGATGTAAAAGACCGTATTCAGTTAGGGAAGGTGCTAAAGTTAAAAACCATATGCCTTTCTGTTCCAGAAGAAAAAGATATCCCTGAAGCCCGATATTGTAATAAGCAGGCTCTCTAATAATAGATGGTATACAGAGGTAAAATTTGAAAAGGTATAGCCCCAACAAACAGCTTTTACAAAAGATTTTATCTATTTTGCTCCTGATTACAGTTGCTCTATAGAATTAGAAGGAAAAATATTTGCAGATAATTTGTCTAATCCTCTGATTCATAAACTATCTATTGAATCACAAGTTGAAGACAGGAATGGTAGCTTAGACGAGATACTAAGAATGCATCATGAGATGGTACTAAAGAATAAATCATGGTAAAGGCGCGGTTTTAAATTTTAATATGCCGCTTCTTACTTCTTCCTCTCAAACACCATGGCAGCGATGGCGACAAAGATAACGGATGAGATGATAATTACCGCGATGTCGAGGGATAAAGGAAAGTCGTGAGTCAATAATTTCTTTTCCGGGAATACCATGTACTTCAATGCATCTATTCCGTAGGTTAAGGGATTAATCTTTGTTAAAAAGCTCAATACATGCGGCAGGAGCTTTACGGGATACATTGCCCCTGATAGAAAGAACATGGGCATTACGATGAAATTCATGATGACGCTGAAGCTCTCGAAGCTTTCATAAAATGTTGCTATGAGTATGCCGAGGGATGAAAGGCAGAACGACAGAATAATGGAAATGCCGAGTATTAAAAATATCTGGATTATGCTAAGTTTCAGTCCGATAACAGGAAATAGGAAAAGTATGATTAATGCCTGAAGCGTTGATACAACAGTGCCGCTCAATGCCTTGCCTATAACTATGGAGAACCTCGATACTGGGGCTACGAGCATCTCCTTCATGAATCCGAATTCCTTGTCCCATATTATGGATATTGATGAGAATATGGAGCTGAACAGGATTGTCATCCCTATGATGCCTGGGAAGATGAACTGCATGTAAGGCATGCCCATGTCAGGGGACACCATCCTCGACATTCCGCCGCCGACCAAAAACAGCCACAGAAGCGGCCTCGCAAGGGTGGATATTAACCTTCCCCGCTCACGGACGAATTTTATGAATTCCCGTGCAACAATTACATATACGGCGTTCAAATCAGATTTCATCCTCTATCAAACTTTCTCCTGTATGACCTTATGGACTCCTTCAGTTCATCGCCGCCTGATACTGCTTCCGGCCGTATTGCCTTGCCTGTGAGCTTTAAGAATACATCGTTCAAAGTCGGCCTCTGCAGCCTTACGGACAGCACCATATCCGCAAGGGTATTGATGAGCTTCGGGATGCATGCATCTCCTTTTGATACGGATATGAATATCTCGCCGTTTTTTTCTTCTGCATCGAGATTCAGATTTTTTTTAATCTCATCTATTGCCCATGCATTGTCCTTTGTCTGTAAATATATGACATCTCCTCCAACCATTTTCTTCAGATCATCCGGAGATCCCTGGGCGATTAACTTTCCCTTGTCGATTATCGCTATCTTATTGCATATCTCTGCCTCTTCCATATAATGTGTGGTCATGAATATGGTCACATCATGCCTTTTAGGAAGCTCAGAGATGAATTCCCACAGGTTTGTCCTGCTCTGTGGATCCAATCCGAGTGTAGGCTCATCGAGGAATAATATCTTTGGCTGATGGATTATAGACCTTGCCACTTCAAGTCTCCTTTTCATTCCGCCAGAAAATTTTTTCACGGTATCGTCTTTCCTTTCATAGAGCCCTACAAAATTCAGCGCATCATCTATCCTTCCCTTTCTCTCATTCTTAGGAACATTGTAGAGATAAGAATGGAAAAGCAGGTTTTCGTATGCTGTGAGTTCCTTGTCGAGGGTATTGTCCTGAAACACAATCCCTATCTCTCTTCTCACCTCCGATGATTCTTTCATACAGTCATAACCATCGATAGAAGCTTTTCCGGATGTTGGAGACAGCAGTGTGCAGAGGATGTTGATGGTGGTTGTCTTTCCAGCGCCATTGGGGCCGAGGAAGCCGAATATCGTCCCCTTTTCCACCTCGAAGGATATACTATCAACGGCAGTGATATTGCCAAATCTTTTTGTCAGGTTTTCTACTGCGATTATGGGCATTATTGATACCACTCCATCTTATTCTTCGGCACGTGCCAGTAAGCGAGTAAATGAGTAAATGGGTGAATGGGTAAATGAAAATTTTTTACTCATTCACT
>NZ_DAIOFX010000030.1:0-2167 GCF_036745535.1 Dissulfurispira sp. | reverse complement strand
ACTCATTCACTATTTATTGAGAGGTTTTTGCGGTATCTGCTGAGGCTGCTGTGATATCGGCTGCTGCGGCAACTGCGGTATCGCCTTCTGCTGTTCTGCAGGAGCAGTTTGCTTTATGACAGAAGTTGTTTTTGTTGTGACCATTGTCAGTGCAAGGGATGTGAGCATGAAGACAACGGCAGCAACTGTCGTGAGTTTGTTTAAAAATGTTGCTGCACCCCTGCTTCCGAAAAGGGTCTGGCTTGAGCCTCCGAATGCTGCTCCCATTTCAGCGCCCTTTCCGCTCTGCAATAAAACTACGGCAATCAAAAAGAGCGATGCCAGTATATGAATGATTATTATAAAGGTTGCCATTACTTCCTCCTTATTTTATCTTTTAAACTTTACTATCCTTGCAAAACTGTCAGCCTTCAGGCTTGCCCCGCCAACAAGGGCGCCGTCAACATCTTCGCAAGCCATCAAGGCATCTATATTATCGGGTGTTACGCTTCCGCCATAGAGTATCCTGATTTCATTTGCCTTATCACCGTAAAGCGAGGCAAGTCTTTCACGAATATACTTATGGGCTTCCTGCGCCTGCTCTGTAGTTGCTGTCCTTCCTGTTCCTATTGCCCAGATTGGTTCGTAAGCTACCACAATGCCGTCAGGAGATATATCTTTCAGTCCTTCCTCTATTTCCGTTTTCAGGACATCAAAGGTTTTTCCTGATTCCCTTTCTTGCAGGGATTCTCCGATACAGAAGATTATACCAAGTTCGTGTTTTCTTGCTGCCTTTATCTTTTTATTTATTATTTCGTCTGTCTCGTGGAAATACTGGCGTCTTTCGGAATGCCCTATTATCACATGCTTGCAGCCGATGTCGGTAAGCATGGCAGGCGCTATCTCTCCGGTATAGGCTCCTTTTTCTTCGTAAAATACATCCTGAGAAGAAAGCTGTATGTTTGTATTTTTAATTATTGATGACGCGGTATGAAGTGATGTAAATGGCGGCGCAATGACGATATCGACATTGTTTGCATCCTGAACAAGGGAAATGAATTCCTTTAGGAATGATTCGGTCTCACCAACAGTCTTGTTCATCTTCCAGTTTGCTGCTATAAACGGCCTTCTCATAAGTATGTAATTTAGTTTATGGAGTTGGTTTATGTCAAGATAGCCTTGCTCCGTTTGGCTGCAGATTATGGCTTAGTTTTAGCAGAAACTTTTATTGTATATTATACTTATGACCACAGAGCAGTTGTCTTTACCGATATCTTATGACGAAGATTCACTCAGGGATTATCTTGAAAAGATAACAGGCAAAAGCATTTCCTTAAAAATTACCGACAACTCCACCAGCATGATTTCATTGAAGACAAAAGGCGGGATTGTGTATGTCAGGCTCCACAGGATGTTTCTTGATGCAGGCAATGATGTTATTTTCGAGATAGCGCAGTTCATAAAAAACAGAAAGGCAAGGACGCCGCTCATTAGAGATTTCATAAAGCAGAACAGCAATTGCCTGAAGAAGAAGCCTCCCAAAAAATTAAGTATTAATACACAGGGTAAATATTACGACCTTCGTGAAATATATGCAAATGTAAACGGTGAATACTTTAACGGAAGGGTTACAGCCTCTATTACATGGGGAATAAAGATCTCCCGTTATGCTGTGAGAAGGAGGACACTTGGAAGTTACAGCAGCCATACGAATACCATAAGGATCAATCCAATTCTCGATAAAAAATCGGTTCCACGTTATTTTATAGAATTCATTGTTTACCATGAAATGCTCCATGCCGACATGGATGTTGAGGCCAAAAACGGCAGACGTTCTGTGCATTCGAGAGAATTCAAAAGGCGGGAGAAATTGTTCAAACATTACGAAAGGGTTGTGGCTTGGGAGAAGGGAAAGGCAGTGGAGTGATGGAGGAATGGAGCATTGAAAGGGAAAAATAAAATTGGAAAAAAGAAGAGGGAAGAAAAAACTCCAAAAGAACAGCATATCTCCATATGCACAAATAAAGACTGCAAATTGAGAAAGGCAGGGTGCAAGGGATTTGAGGCATGTCCCGGCTATAAAGGCAGATAGGAATATTAAGAAATATGAAGCTCTATGAGGTTAGGAATTTCTTTTAAAACCTTTAGAAACTCCGTTAATTGTGCGTAATCCTTATACCTGAGCGAT
>NZ_DAIOFX010000029.1:18748-20944 GCF_036745535.1 Dissulfurispira sp. | reverse complement strand
TAGCTGGAACAGCGATGGGTTATCTTGTGGAGGCACTCACAGCGCCCAAAAAGGTAAAAAAACCTGTTGAGGCCGCAGTTAGAGCAGAATAAAGAATAACAGATACACACAGGGAAGAGGCGAAGGCAATTGCCTTCGCCTCTTTTATTTATTTTTCAATTTTCACCACATGCACAGAGCACGATATGCACGGGTCATAGCTTCTTATGATTTTTTCGCTCTCTTTTTTGATGAAGTCTTTTGACTTATCTGCATTATTCTGGAGGAAACGGTATATGTCCGCTTCCATATGCCCGAAGTTCTGGGATGTGGGCGGAATAATGGTGCAGCTTTTCACATGGCCGGCATCGTCGAGTTCATACCTATGAATGAGAATGCCGCGGGGCGCTTCTGTTATCCATACAGCCTTACCAGCCCCTGGTTCAAAATCAACGAAAGGCTTATCAGGCTCATCGTATCCATTAATTATCCTTATTGCCTCGTAAAATGCATATGCCAATTCCACCGACCTCGCTACTATGCCCATCTGCGTATTGGTTATGGGCAGCGATATGCCGGATTCTTTAATTACATTTTTAATCTCTGACGGCAGCCTGTCATGATTCAGATTAAGCCTCGATGTAGGGCCGACAATGTATGGGCTTACAGAAGAGTCCCTTTTAATACCGGAATGGAGCGCTGTTGAATATTCGACCTGGTATTCCTGAACGCTTTCAATGAATTTTTCCATGGGCATGTTCAATCCTTTATTTGATGCCACAGATCCGTGATTCATTGGATACTCATCCTGATGGGTGAGTGAAACATATTCCGTGTCCCATGAATTATTATTGAACTTCAGACCCGCTGCCCATTTGATTTCTTTGAGGGATTCTTCATATGCCCTTTCGAGATCGGGCAGGAGTGCGGCAATCGCCTTCTTGCCGGGTGTCTTGTAAAATCCGCCGACCCTTACTGAAACTGGATGGACAGACCTTCCGCCGAGTATGGTCAGTATCTCGTTTCCGAGCTTTTTGAAGGTCAGTCCCTTTTTTGCAATGGGAAGGTATTCCCTATCAGCCCATGCGCTTTCGATGCCGAAGAAATCAGGCCCGTTCAGTAAATATATATGGAGGGCATGGCTCTCGATCCATTCACCGCAATACAATAACCTTCTTAACTCGCGGATCGGTTTTTCGACTTCGATGCCGAATATCTTTTCTATCGCATGGACAGAGCTCATCTGGTATGCCACAGGACATATGCCGCAGATCCTTGCCGTGAAGTCCATCACATCTGAATAAGGCCTTCCTCGCAGGAAGGATTCGAAGAACCTCGGCGCCTCGAATATATTTACACGGAGCCTTGCTGTCTTGCCGTCCTTTATCTCGATGACGAGGCCGCCTTCTCCCTCAACCCTCGATAGATAATCAACCTTTATAATTTTACTTGCTGCCTTCAATTCGCACCTTCCTGTATGCATAGGAGTTCATCTTGTCCAGCAGAGATATACAATCCTTATGTGTTAACCCCGTATTCTGGAAATATCTCATAAGGGATTCTATATTTGCATCGTCCTTTGGACCGAAACAGCCGTAGCAAGGCCTTCCAAAGGAAGTGCACAAGGCGCCGCACCCTGCCTTTGTAATCGGGCCGAGACACGGCTCTCCACTTGAAACAAGGATGCATGGTATGCCATGCCTTTTGCATTCCATGCAAAGACTATATCTTGGTATCCCGGGTCTTTTGCCTGTCAGGAATGATATAAGTGTCTCTGAAAGGGCATCCTTATTTATAGGACATCCCCACAGTTCGTAATCCACATATACATGATCGGATATGGGAGTCGATGTTGAAAGGGCAGTGATTATATCAGGCGATGGATATACGTATTTTTTATATGATGAGAGACTTGCCCAGTTCCTCAATGCCTGTAATCCGCCTGATGTGGCGCATGCGCCGATGGTGATCAGATGTCGTGATCTTTCCCTTATATCAACAATATCTTCCTTCTGCCAGTCTGTGGATATCGAGCCTTCCACAATGGATATATCGAATTGTCCCCTGAGTGGCTTATCCGTGGCCTCGCGGAAATAGGCAATATCGAAGAGTTCGAGGATGTCTAAAATCTCGTCCTCCATATTCAGGATGGTGAGCTGACAGCCATCGCATGATGTGAACTTGAATACGCCTATCCTCGGCCTTTTCATATCTCTT
>NZ_DAIOFX010000029.1:0-18648 GCF_036745535.1 Dissulfurispira sp. | reverse complement strand
GCCATCGCATGATGTGAACTTGAATACGCCTATCCTCGGCCTTTTCATATCTCTTTAACTCCTAAAAATCCTTCTATATCTGTAAACCTGAATACAGGGCCATCTTTGCAAACAAACTTCGGTCCGAACATGCAATGCCCGCAGACACCCATGCCACAATTCATGTTCCTTTCCATTGATATGAATATTTTCTCTCCCGGCACACCCCTCAATATCAGATCCTTTGTCATGCTCTGCATCATCACTTCAGGCCCGCATGTAAAGACCACTGTGTTAAGGGGATTGAAAGAGACTTTATTCAAAAGCCCTGTTATGAGACCGACTTCACCCCTCCAGTATTCCTCCGGGTCTGCCTTGTCCACAGTGAGAAATACCTGAAAGGCATCCATGTACCTCGGGAATTCGTCCCTGAATATCATGTCCTTTGGCGTTTTTGCACCGTAAAGGATAAACTTTTTCCCGATGGGAGTCCGTGAGGGAGACTTTTTCCCCCCTCCACTCATAAGTATATGTCTTATGACAGACCTCAACGGCGCAATGCCTACTCCTCCGGCGATTATCATCAGGTCCCTGTCCTCTATCTCCTCAAGCGGCCAGCTGCTGCCAAAGGGACCTCTTACTCCTATGACATCGCCAGCATTCAGCCTCGATATATAAGTGGTGACATCACCGGCGATCCTGATTGTATGCATGATCTCATGGTCTGTGGGTGCGGAGCTTATGGATATGGGGGCTTCGCCTATGCCCGGTATATATAGCATATTGAACTGTCCGGGCTTAAAGGTATAAGTCCTCTGTATCTCCCTGCTGTTTATTTTCAGGGCATAGGTAGCAGTATCCCTGGTCTCTTTTTTTATCCACCTTATTGTTGCCTCAAAAGGTATAGATTTATCGTGCATGCAATGCCTCCAGTTCCTGTGTGATGTCGATTCCTACCGGACACCACGTGATGCACCTTCCGCAGCCAACACATCCCGGCGAACCGAACTGGTCTATCCAGTATGCCAGTTTATGGGACATCCATTGCCTGTATCTCGCCCTCCTCGAAGGCCTGAAGTTGCCTCCATGTACCCGCGCGAAATTTGTGGAAAAACACGAATCCCATGTCCTTATCCTTGCGCCTGAGAGTTCGGGTAATTTTTTTGAGATGCCTGACAACTGGAGATTGTCATAGCTTGAATTGCAGAAGCATGTGGGGCAAACCTGTGTGCAGTTGCCGCACGCAAGACATCGTCCGGCAACATCGGCCCATCGCGGATGTTCGAGGTTTCTGTAGATGAGATAGGGCAGCTCGCTGACTTTGATTGATTTTTTTATCATCTTTTTGCAGTTCTCTATTTTCGAAACTTTTTCACTCAAGTCTTTATCACTAACTTCATCTATCGGCAGACCATTTAGTATCTCTCTCCCCCTGGCTGTCCCTATTTCAAGGAGGAACGAATCATCAAGCTCTGTGACAGCCATATCGAAGCCATCCCTTATCTCGGGTCCGGCATCCATGGAACTGCAGAAACAATTATCACCTGGATACAGGCAATTGATGCCGACTATTAGAGAGTTTCTCCTCAATGAATCATAACCGACATCTTTTACAGGTCCTTCCAAAAAGACCTTATCGAGGAGCCTTAATGCCGCTATGTCGCATGCCCTCATACCGATAAATGCCGTTGAAATCTCCCTGACCCGAGAGGAGTTTTGATTTATTGATATTCCCTTTTTCGATTTTTTAAAAGCGAAATTTTCCCTGACTGGAGGACTCATGAACCGTTTGAAGGAGTCAGGACCTACTGAAAATGAAAAGGTTTGAGGCTCTTTGCCGCTGCCGAGCCTGTAAGTGCCTCTACCCTGCTGCTCTTTGTAACCGGCAGGGATGTCGTGAAAATCTGCAATTTTTGCAAGGACTATAACATTGCCCTCTACCTTCGGGCCGATAATCTTGTGGGAGGTTTTCAGGCGGTCAAAGATTAGTTTTAGATGGTCTTTTTTTATTTTAGCCTTTGTCATGTGTTCCTTATGCGGCTTTAAGTTTTCTGCCCATTAAATTGACAAAGCCATATAACTAAGTGTTACACTAGAAAAATCCAAAAGTCAATCAAAATTTTAAAGATTTCCATAAAAATAAGGGGTGTGGAAGGAGGAGAAATTGTTAAAGGCACTGGAGGATATATCGTCCACAAAAAAACGGCTTAAAATAGAGGTTCCAGCAGAGGCCATAGAGTCCGAGATAAAAAGAGGCCTCAACGAGGCGCAGAAAATGGCAAGGATTCCCGGTTTCAGGCCGGGCAAGGCCCCCATGCATTTTATAGAAAAGAAGTTCGGCAAGGAAATAGAAGCCGATGTCCTGGAAAAGATCATACTGGAATACTATCTCAAGGCAATAAAAGAGGCTGATATAACGCCTGTTTCAAGGCCTGTTGTTGAGGAGTCCTTTGACTTTAAGAGGAACGAGCCCATCTCCATGACCGTTTCCGTGGAGGTGAGGCCAAGGGTGGAAAATCTCGATTATGAAAATGTGACCGTTAAGGAAGTTCCTGTAGAGGTCAGGGATGAAGAGGTGGATGCCGTTTTAAACAGGCTCGCAGAAGAAATGGCAACATACGAGTCTGTAGATGACGCGGTAAACGCCGGAGACCTCGTAACTATTGATTATACCGTTGAAGGTACCGTTTCGAATGATGTTGTTTTAAAGGTCGGCAGCGGCCCTTATCCACAGGAGTTTTTTGACGGACTTGTCGGCAAGAAAAAGGATGAGGAATTTATCATTGAGGCAAGCTTTCCTGAGGATTTACAGACCCAGTTTGCAGGAAAGAGACTCAAGTTTGAAGTAAAGATGAAGGATATCAAGAGGCGCAACCTCTCTGCCATTGACGATGAGTTTGCAAAGGATATGGGTTTCGAAAACATAGGACAATTAAAGGATAGGGTGAAGGAGAATATAATTGCATCTAAGAATAGAGATGCGGAAAGGACCAAGCAGAGGGAGATCCTCGATAAGCTTATAGAGTCACACAGCTTTGATGTCCCGGAAGGCCTGCTTAATGCCGAGATCAGCAGAATAATAGGCGAGGTAAGGGCTGCAGGCAATGACCAGAGGACAGACGAGGAGATCAGAGAAGAGATAAAGCCCCACGCAGAAAAGAGCGTAAGGGCATCTATTCTGCTGGAGTTGATAGGAGAAAAAGAAGGCATAAATGTCTCCGATGAGGATATGAAAGAGGAGATACTGAATATTGCCCAGAGGTCTTATGTCTCTCCCGAGAATGTTATGAAGTATTATATGGCGAAGGAAGGCTCTCTTGAAGGGCTTAAGCAGTCGGTGTTTGAAAAGAAGGTGCTAAACTTTCTCTTGAATAAGGCGAAAATAGAAAAAGGAGAGTAATTTATGAACATTGTTCCTATTGTTATAGAGCAGACAGGAAGGACAGAGAGGGTTTACGATATCTACTCGAGGCTTCTCAAGGACAGGATAATCTTCATCGGCACGGCCATAGACGACAATGTAGCCAATGTGGTTATAGCCCAACTGCTTTTCCTTCAGACAGAAGACCCTGACAAGGATATACATATATATATAAATTCGCCGGGAGGCGTTGTTTCAGCAGGCCTTGCAATATACGACACCATGCAGTATGTCAAGCCGGACATTGCAACATACTGTATCGGCCAGGCAGCGAGCATGGGTGCACTGCTTTTGTGTGCGGGTACAAAGGGCAAGAGGTTTGCCCTTCCCCATTCCCGCATAATGATACACCAGCCCATAGGCGGTTTTTATGGGCAGGCGACTGATGTGGAGATACACGCGAAAGAGATATTGAGAATGAAGGAGACACTGAACGGAATCCTTGCAAGGCACACTGGACAACCATTAGAGAAGGTTCAGGCAGATACGGAAAGGGACTTCTTTATGTCCGGTAATGATGCAAGGGATTACGGCATAGTGGATGACGTGATAGCCACAATAAAGGAGACGAAGAAAAAGAGTTAGAGAGTTAAGGAGTTCAGGAGTGACGAGTTTTAAAACAACTCATTAACTCATCAACTCTTTTTCTCTTGAACTCATTTTTGGAGGTTTTGATGGCAAAAAAGACAGGTGAAAGCATTCTCAGATGCTCTTTCTGCGGGAAGGGGCAGGATGAGGTCAAAAAGCTGATCGCAGGCCCCATGGTTTATATATGCGATGAGTGCGTGGGTCTATGCAATGAAATAATAGATGAAGAACTTCATGTATCCGACAGGGATTTATCAAAGAAACTGCCGACCCCTGTCGAGATACATAAGTTCCTGAATGATTATGTAATAGGACAGGAAAGGGCAAAGAAAATACTTTCGGTTGCTGTTCACAACCATTATAAGAGGATATTTAGCGGTTCAAAAACCGATGTGGAGCTCCAGAAGAGCAACATACTGCTGATAGGGCCGACAGGTACAGGTAAAACACTTCTGGCCCAGACACTGGCCAGATTCCTCGATGTGCCTTTTACTATAGCGGATGCAACCACCCTAACAGAGGCAGGGTATGTGGGTGAGGATGTGGAGAATGTTCTCTTGAAACTCCTTCAGGCAGCGGACTATGATGTGGAAAAGGCACAGATGGGGATAATCTACATCGATGAGATAGACAAGATAAGCAGAAAGGCAGACAGCCCCTCCATAACAAGGGATGTATCCGGAGAGGGCGTTCAGCAGGCCCTATTAAAGATAATAGAAGGGACAGTGGCTAATATACCTCCGCAGGGAGGGAGGAAACACCCGCAGCAGGAATACATACAGCTTAACACAACCAACATCCTCTTTATATGCGGCGGCGCCTTTGTAGGACTCGATAAGATAATAGAGCAGAGGACAGGCAAAAAGAGCATAGGGTTTGGCGTAGAAATGCTCAGCATAAAGGAGAAGAAGATAAGCAATGTCTTTAGCCTTGTAGAGCCTGAAGATCTGATGAAATATGGCCTTATCCCTGAGTTCATAGGAAGGCTTCCTGTTGTTGCGACCTTAGATGAGCTGGATGAGGCAGCGCTGGTAAAGATACTGACAGAGCCCAAGAATGCCCTGACAAAGCAGTATCAAAAACTCCTGTCTCTGGACGATGTCCGCCTGAAGTTCACAGACGTCGCTCTCGCCGCCATAGCAAAGAAGGCCGTAGAAAGAAAGACTGGAGCAAGGGGACTGAGGGCAATACTGGAAGACGTGATGCTCGATGTCATGTATGAGATACCCTCTAAGGGTGGCATTACCGAATGCATAATAAACGAAGAGTCTGTCACAAAGAAAGAAAAGCCGATAATAGTTTACGAAAAGAAGGCGGAATCAGCGTAAAAAACAGGCAATGGGCAATAGGCTATAGGTGTTTATCTGCTCATTGCTTTTTCTATTGCCTTCCTGATATTTTCTTGAAGCTCGGGATCAGATACTGTTGAAACGGTCTGATTTATCCATGCAAATTCAGAATCCGTGAAGGATTTGGGGAGTTGTTTTGAATCTTCTTGCCCCTTACCCCTTACCCCTTGCCCCTTTTTCTGATAGACCCTTCCGTGTTTGAATTTAACGGAACTGACATTGTATGCTTGAAGTTTTTTTATTATGTCATGCTTAAAGAACTTCAACTGGCCAAGCCATGCAGGGGAATCGACATTTATGGTCAGTTCTCCGTCTTTTATATCCACAGGATAGGTGTGCAGGGACAGAGGCTCATTGAATAGCCTATGCCACTCCTCCTGCATTGAATTGAGTCTGATTTTATCTTCAATGCCGAGATCTTTGAAGATGGAGGAGAGGAGTGTGCCTACTTTTTTCATCACTCCATTACTCCATCACTCCAACGGTGTTCCTACGCTGCCTTTACCACTTTCTTTGAGCGTATGCATCTTGTACAAACGTATGCCCTTTTTGTACCTCCGCCATCAGTTACAACCCTGATCCTCTGGATATTCGGCATCAAGACGCGCTTTGTCTTATTATTTGCGTGGCTTACATTGTTGCCAACTGTTTTTTTCTTTCCACAAACAGAACAGCTTGCCATACGACCTTCCTCCTTTGTTAATTGCATAAAAAAAGTTTTTTATGATAGCATTAATAAATGGGAAATAGGAAGTGCTTTCCGCTTCTTACTTCCCACTTGAATTTATTGGAGTTAAAACATAGATGCCTGATAAGGAAATAAAAAGCACCGAACTGGCAAAGGAATTAAAGGAATCCGGGATAGATGTAAAATCTACCGATATAGTAAGAGAGCTGGCTCGAATGAGGGGTGTAGAGTTCAAAAAGGGCACAACTCTCATAAAACTCAGCATCGAAGAAGCAGACAGGATAAGGCAGATATTCAGGCCTGTAAAGGTTGCAAAGCCTAAGGAAAAAGCAGCGCCTGCAAAAGAGACCAGAATAGAGAAAAAAGTAGAGGAAAAGAAGGTCGAGAAAATCGAGAAGGTTAAAAAGGCAGAGAAGATAGAGAAAATTGAAGAAGCAAAAATAGTAGAGAAACCCGAAAAAATTGAGAAGATAGAAAAACGACCGGAGCCTATTAAACCTGTCGTAAAGGAAGAAGAAAAGAGGGAAGTCGAAGAAAAGGAAGTAGAGATAAGTGTTCCGCCCATTGTCATTCCCGAAGAGGAAGTAGAGACAAAGATACCGGATAGATTCAAAAAGGAGATAGAAGTTGAGAAGGTAGAGAAGTTCAAGGTAAAGCCCGGGATGCAGAAGGCATTTCAGACAATCAAGAAGATAGAGCCAAAGAAGTGGGTTGAACAAAAGCCGACAAAGAAGTTCAGGGACAGATTCAGGAAGATAGAGCCAGCGCCTGCTCCCCAGATAACGGCGCCGAGAAAGAAATCCATAAAGCTGGAAGAGGGCACGACAGTAAAAGAGTTTGCAGAGCTGATAGGACATAAGATTCCCGATGTCATCAAGAAGTTCATGGAAATGGGATATATGCCGACGATTAATCAGCCTGTGGATATGGATGCTGCCGTGCTTGTAGCAGATGGCTTTGGAGTTAAAGTTGAAACTGTTGCTCCGGAACAGATCGACGTCATAGAAGAGATTGTGGAGGAAGCTGCCAATCTCATTCATAGACCGCCTGTCGTTACCATAATGGGACATGTTGACCACGGAAAGACCTCCCTGCTGGATGCAATACGGGAAACAAAGGTGACCGAGACAGAAGCAGGAGGCATTACACAGCATATAGGTGCGTATAAGGTATCGTTTCAGGGCAAGGATATAACATTCCTTGATACACCCGGCCACGAGGCATTTACTGCGCTCAGGGCAAGGGGTGCGAAGGTTACGGATATCGTTGTTCTCGTTGTAGCTGCAGATGATGGCGTAATGCCGCAAACGATAGAAGCAATAGACCATTCAAAGGCAGCAAATGTGCCTATTGTTGTGGCTATTAACAAAATAGACAAACCGGAGGCAAATCCGGCAAGGGTTAGGAACGAGCTTGCAGAACATGGAATTGTATCCGAGGAGTGGGGCGGTCAGAACATTTTTGTTGAGGTTTCAGCAAAGAAAAAGATAGGCATCGAGCACCTGTTGGAAATGATACTGCTCCAGGCAGAGGTAATGGAGCTCAAGTCAAATCCCGATAGATCCGCACGGGGAACAATTATTGAAGCCAAGCTCGACAGGGGTAGAGGGCCGGTTGCAACGGTGCTTATTCAATCGGGCACATTGAGGGTCGGAGACGCCTTTGTTGCAGGAGCCGCATCGGGTAAGGTGAGGGCACTCATCGATGATACGGGTAAAAAGATAAATGAGGCAGGGCCATCGACGCCGGTTGAGATTATCGGATTCTCGGAAGTGCCTACCGCCGGTGATGTCTTTACCTGTGTCGAAGACGAAAAGAAGGCAAGACAGATAGCACTTGCGAGGCTTCAGAAGCAGAGGCTTGCAGAGGCTGCACGACACAAAAAGCTGACCCTTGACGAACTGTATTCGAAGATAAAGGAAGGACAGATAAAAGAACTTGGCATTGTTATAAAAGGAGATGTGCAGGGTTCTGTTGAGGCCATAAAGAGCGCGCTT
Organism: Dissulfurispira sp.; assembly: GCF_036745535.1. NCBI lineage: Bacteria > Pseudomonadati > Nitrospirota > Thermodesulfovibrionia > Thermodesulfovibrionales > Dissulfurispiraceae > Dissulfurispira > Dissulfurispira sp. The sequence continues at coordinate 10,626 of NZ_DAIOFX010000029.1, read as the reverse complement.
GAAGGTATAACCCACCCAGAAGTGAAGGTGAGGGTTATCCACGCTGCTGTTGGCGGTATAAATGAATCGGATGTTATGCTCGCCACTGCATCCAACGCGATTGTAATCGGCTTTAATGTCAGACCCGAACTCAAGGCTTCACAGCTTGCAGAGAAGGAAGGCGTTGACATAAGGCTTTATAACATAATTTATGATGCCATCGAGGACGTGAAAAAGGCGCTTGAAGGAATGCTGGAGCCTACACTTAAGGAGAAGGTCCTAGGCAGGGCAGAAGTGAGACAGACATTCCAGGTGTCGAGACTCGGTACAATTGCAGGCTGTTATGTCATAGACGGAATGATAAGCCGCGCAAGCGATGGTATCAGGGTCATAAGAGATAATATAGTAGTCTATGAGGGAAGGCTTGCATCATTGAAGAGATTTAAGGAAGATGTAAGGGAGGCGCAGACCGGCTACGAATGCGGCATTATGATAGAGAATTTCAACGACTTTAAAGTCGGGGATATACTCGAAAATTACATCATCGAGAAAATAGCAGCAAAGCTATAAAAACAGGTAGAGGTATAGGTAAAGGTAAAGATAAACTGCAGACAATATAAAACTGACTTTCTTAACTTTACCTATACCTTTGCCTTTACCTAATCTTTAACCATGCATCCATATAAGAGATCACAGAGATTAAGCATCCTCCTCAGGGAAGAAATCGCAGACATAATCATGCGAAGGGTAAAAGATCCCCGCCTTGGATTTGTCACCGTTACCGATGTGGAGATGTCAGAAGACCTGAAGATTGCAAGGATATTCATAAGCGTGATGAAAGAAGAAGATAAGGACATCACTGTCGAAATACTGAATTCGGCAAAGGGTCTTATACGCAGCGAAATATCGAAAAGGGTGAGAACAAAGTTTATTCCTACCATTGAATTCAGGATTGACAGGTCGATAGAGCATGGCGACAGGATTGATAAACTGCTGAGAGAGATAAAAGAGAAACGCGATATATGATGCCACCTTTAGAACTTCTGGACTTCCTGAGAAAAGAAGATGGGTTTCTTATAACCACCCACATAAACCCTGACGGCGACGGTCTTGGCTCGGCTATTGCATTATCAATGTCCCTTCAAGGGTTTGGAAAGAAAACGGTCCTTCTATGCAAGGACCCTGTGCCTCACCAGTATAGATTTCTGCCGGGGCACGAAGGTTTTCATACATTCGATAATGTAAAGGATTTTGAGAACATCATCCTTGTGGATTGCAATGACATTGACCGCATTACAACAGACAAATCTCAAATCTCAAATCTCAAATTTCAAATTTCTGCTGTTATAGACCACCACGAATCCGAAAGGCCATTCGGAGATATACGATGGGTGATGCCTGATTCGGCAGCTACCGGGCTCATGATTTATCATCTCATAAAAGAACTCGGCATAAAGATTACTGAAGACATGGCAGTAAATCTCTATGCAGCTATAGCTGTGGATACAGGCAATTTCCGGTACGAAAACACCACATCGGGAGTCCTTAGAGCTGCCTCGGACCTAATCGAGGCAGGTGCGAAACCCCATGTGATTTATAGATGGCTTTTTGAGGCTTGGTCTGAAGGGCGTTTCGATCTCTTTATGAGGGTTCTTAATACATTGGAGAGGGAAGACGGGACTGCCATTGTTAAGGTGACAAGGAGGATGTTTGAAGAGACATCCACATCTCCAGATGATACGGAACATTTTGTTGAATTCCCAAGGATTATGAAGGATGTGCAGGTCTCGGTACTTTTCCGTGAGATAGATGATACTCATTACAAAATAAGTCTGAGGTCAAAGGACGATATAAATGTGGCCCGTATTGCAGAGGCATTTGGAGGCGGCGGGCATAAAAACGCTGCCGGCTGCAGGATAAAGGCTGATTTTGAGACAGCGAAGAAAGAGATTCTAACCCAAGTTAAGCGATTTTATATGTCAGACACTGCTTAGAGACTCCTCTTTTCGCAGCACCTGACATATATTCCATTACTCTAATACTTCTAAAAGCTTTTCATACAATTCCTCCGGCGTGATGATCGCACCGCCTGGCCTGCCGTAAAAGAGCACTTCGGATCTTCCATTAACCGCAAGCCTTACATCTTCAACCATCTGCCCTGCATTCAATTCCACGACAATAAATCTTCTGTTTTTATCTGATAGGTCGCTTATCTGTTTTTCAGGGAAAGGGAAGAGCGTTATTGGTCTGAATAATCCGATTCTGTGGCCGATTCCATGACCTTCGTTCCTCAGCCTTCTGACAGCAGCCGTTGCAATGCGTGCTGCAATGCCGAAGGCAACCACGATCAATTCTGCATCATGTGTATTGTATGACTGAAATTTTACTTCCCTTTCTTTCATTTTCTGGTATTTGGCCTGAAGCATATAGTTTCTCTGTTCCAGTTCTCCCTCTCCCATGAAAAGGGATTTTATGACATTCGGTTTTCTGCCTTTGCATCCTGTAAGTGCCCATGTTTTTTCCGGGAGTTCCGGCTTTGCATATGGCGTCGGAACAAAGGGCTCCATCATCTGTCCGAGTATTCCGTCGCCGAGTATCATGACAGGGTTTCTATATTCATCAGCCTTATCAAAAGCTAACATCGTCAGATCCCAGAGTTCCTGTAGATTATACGGGGCGTAAACTAAGAGCCTGTAATCTCCGTGTCCGCCTCCCTTTACTGCCTGGAAATAGTCTGCCTGGCTTGCCGAGATATTGCCGAGACCCGGCCCGCCCCTCTGCATGTTCACGATAACTGCTGGAAGTTCTGCACCTGCAAGGAATGATATTCCTTCCTGTTTCAGGCTTATTCCAGGACTGCTTGAAGATGTCATTGCCCTTGCACCGCAGGCAGATGCGCCGAATACCATATTTATTGCCGACAGTTCGCTTTCTGCCTGAATGAATGTGCCATCCACTTCGGGCATGCGCCATGACATGTATTCCGGGATTTCGTTCTGGGGTGTTATTGGATAGCCTGCGTAGAATCTGCATTCAGCCTGTATTGCAGCCTCTGCAATGGCCTCATTGCCCTTCATCAGGATTTTTTTCTGAGCAAGGGGGGGAGTTTTAACAAGATTTTTCACAAAAAGAATTATAGCAAGATTGTGTTAAAATAATCCATACCGCGAATCAATGTCCTTCCATTAAATCTCCGCAATAAGATCGCTGCGGGCGAGGTAGTTGAGCGTCCTGCATCTGTTGTAAAGGAGCTTATGGAAAACTCCATAGATGCCATGGCTTCAAGGATCGAGATAGATGTTGCAAAAGCAGGCAAAAGACTTATCAGGGTTTCAGACAACGGCATTGGCATGGACAGGGAAGATGCACTGCTTGCCTTTGAAAGATATGCCACGAGCAAGATCAAAGATGAACACGACCTCTTTAATATAAAAACCATGGGCTTCAGGGGAGAGGCCCTTTCATCCATCGCATCTGTTTCAAGGGTAAGATTAATTACTTCGCATCAAGATGAAACAGGAACATGTATAGAAATTATCGGTGGAGATGTAAAAGAGATTAAGGATTGCCCTGCAATAGGCACAACCATTGAGATAAAAGACCTTTTCTTTAATACGCCTGCGAGGCGTAAATTTCTTAAATCAGACAGCACAGAAAATTATCACATTATCGATACGGTGACACGGGAGGCAATATCCCATTATCAGACAGGGTTTGTTTTGAGAATGGACGGTGACGATGTATTGAATCTTTCTCCCGCCTCATCTTATAAGGAAAGGCTCGTGCAGATCTTTGGAAAAGATTTTGTGAATGAGTTGATGGAAACCGAAGCTGAAGATGGTCGAATAAGTATCAAGGCCTTTCTGGGCAAGACAACGAATTTAAGAAATAACAGAAACAACCAATTCCTGTTTATTAACAACAGGCCTGTTAAAGACCAGCCAATAACCTATGCTGTTTATAAGGCATATGAAGAGTTGATACCAAAAGACAGACATCCTGTATTTTTGCTTTTTATGGGAATAGACCCAAAGAAAGTGGATTTCAATGTCCACCCCACAAAGAGGGAAGTGAGGTTTGAGGACAAGAGCAGTGTGTTTAATTTTGTGCATCAAGCAGCGAAAGAAGCATTAAAGAATGGAGTAATGGAGTATTGGAGTGATGAAAAAGCTACAGAGAAAACTTCTCAATACTCCATCCCCTCCAACACTCCATTCTTCTGTTCCTCCATCACTCCAAAATGGTATGTCTGGAATATCAGAACCGTTATCCCTTTACGGCGATGTGACGACCGATACTATCCAGGCGATTTACCTCGGCGACACCTTTGTGGCAGTTCCGGAAAAAGGAGGTATCACGATAATTGATTACCACGCAGCCCACGAGAGGATCAATTACGAAAGGCTCTTAAAGGGTAATAATATACAATCTTACAGGCTTCTTTTCCCGCAGCAGATTAAGCTTCAGGGCAGCGAATATAAGGTGATACTGGACAATCTGCAAGTTTTAAATGACCTCGGCCTTGATGTGGAAGATTTTGGTCACGGGACTTTAATCATAAGGGGTCTTCCTGAATTTTTGAGGGATGCTGATTTGAATGCATTGATGAGCGATATGGCGGCATCGTTAATAAATGAGGGTCAAGGGTTAAGGGTTAAGGGGCAAGGGAATAATATGCTTGAGCCAATTGATTCAGTAAGAAAAGTGCTTGCTGCAAAGCTGGCATGCCATAAATCCATAAGGGGCAGAGAAGTTCCCTACGGCATAAGGATTGCCCGACTACTGAAAGACCTCGATAACACTGATAATCCGAACTCCTGCCCCACGGCAGACCGACAAGGATTTTCATATCTATGGATGAGTTGAGGAAGATGTTTAGGAAGTAGTATTTTTTCTGCCCTGCCGAATAATATCTCTTTTTCGCGGAGAAACAATTCGCTTACAAGTATGTCTAAAGCCTTTGCTATTTGTGCCAAGGAATTTAAACTCGGATTGGACGATCACCATTTACCCTGAAAACCTCCCGTATCTCTTCTTTAAAAGACTGGGGATAGACAGGCTCGTAATAAGGGTCATGCAGTGTGATATGAGGAGGATTTGTGTCTTTGGTTATGGTATATGCCCCTTTAACGATAAAGATCGAATCAATCTTCAGGTCTTCAAGGATTCTGTTCCTCGTTTCTGCAAAGTCAGGAGTGAAGTTCAAATCCAATTGGAAAACCTGCCCTATACTGTCCAGTCCACTACAATCAACCAAAATCTGGAAGGAATTGTCCGGTAGTTCAGAACTCTCTATATGCTCTATTTTTGCAATTGCGAATAACTCAAGGTCAGTAACGAAAAGATAATGCCTCACATTTGAAATCTCTCCTGTTTCCATATTTTTTATAGTGCCTTCTATGATACCGCCTTTAAATTTTTCTCTTAAATTTTCTTTCATGCAAGGTGAAGTGAAAGTTATCTTTTGAATTTAGGTTCGTATCTATGACATTCAAAATTATTTCCTTCTCTTTGACCGACTCGAGTCAAAACACACTGGATTTCATCTATGCCTCCCCTGTCATCTTTTTTGCATATTACACACAGGCTTGGTTTTGGAAGCAAGTCTGGATATATCTCACTTCCATCGTAGTCATAGATTACTGTCGTGTCGATCTCGATGTCTATTTCGATACCCATTTGTGAATAAAACCTGAATATAGCCATCTTCTATTTTATCCCAAAAATCTCTCTCAAATTTTTACTGCTTGTATAATTACTGCCATCAATGGCAATTTGAGTATTTTCAAGTTTCAATACTTGCCCAGTTGACAATCTGAGCCTATTTTGGAAAGCTTCAATTAATTTCTCACCATTGAGTTTGAAAGCAAGCGCAACTTTTACATTTTCTGACCATTTAATTTTTGGATTTTGTAATTTTAAAAGCAAGTAATCTGAACAAGATTTTAATAGCTCAAAATATTTTGGATGTTTTCTTTTATTTGTATAATCCATGGCAAAAGGCAAAGAGTCTATTAAGAGAAACTGTTCTTTTGCTAATTTTTTAAGACATATATTAATATTATTATCAATAGCATCTGATGGGAAAAAGTCTTCCAAATACGTTTAACCCACTTGCCTTTGAAGTTAAGATAAAAATAACTTATCTCTTTACCTTCTCCCCTCCAAGGAGGAGCCTCGCCAATTAGCAGGTATTTAACCTCAGAGTTATGAAAATTTTTGAGATTACTCTCCCATGCTTCTTCGCATGCATGGAAAATTTTATTTAACCGATTTGTATTTATATTGTCTCCAAACAAATCTTTCAGGATATTAAATTGCTCAGGAAATCTATGCTGCAATTCTTTTTCCATTTTCTGTGACTAACATTTAGTTTCATGCATATTCTGCAATTAGTAATATTGTATCATGCTTGAAATGGAAAATGGGTGAAAATGGGTCAATTTTTTTGACATTTTTTTTGAAATCCTCTATTCTGTAATTAACAACTAATAGTGAGGTAAAGATATGCCAAAGGTAAGTTTTGAAATTCCTGTCGAAGTAAAAAAGACAATAAGCAAACATAAAGATATTAAATGGGATAAAATTGTTTCAGATGCCCTCTGGGGTTATACCAAAAAAATCGAACTGCTTGACAGTATTGTAAAAAAGAGCAAACTGTCCGGCAAGGATGCTGAGTTATTAAATAAATCTATTAAAAAAGGGCTTTCCGGTAAATATCAGGGTAAGAGTTGAAATTAATCCTCGATACCGGCATCCTTATTTCCGCCTTAATTAAAGAATCCTCAATAAACAGGCATGTATTGCTTATGCCGATTTTTGATTTCTATCTTCCTGAATATGCCGTCGACGAAATAAATAGGCATAAAGAAAAGATCGCTGAACTCAGTGGTCTGACAAAAGATGAACTCACTGTTTTATTTTCTATTCTCTTGGAAAGAGTTACGATCGTAACCTCGGAAATAGTAAAACCTTACATAAAGAAGGCCGAGGGTCTTATTGGTCATAGAGACAAAAAGGACGTTACATTCGTGGCTCTTGCGCTTGCCATTGAAAACGATGGAATATGGACAAATGATAAAGACTTCTCAGCAGTTTCAGGGATTAAGGTCTGGAATACAAAAGATATTCTTGATTATCTTTCAGCTAACCACTAACCCTCTCAATATCAGCCCCGACTTTTCCGAGTTTCTCATCCATCTTTTCGTATCCTCTGTCGAGGTGATAAATTCTATGAATTGTGGTCTCTCCTTCAGCGCATAATGCAGCTACAACAAGGGATGCTGATGCCCTTAAATCCGTAGCCATTACAGGCGCTCCTTTGAGCCTTTCAACGCCCTTTATCGTGGCTGTTCCGCCTTCTATGCTTATGTCAGCACCCATTCTCTTCAGTTCCGCCACATGCATGAACCTGTTTTCGAATACGGTCTCTTTTATAACGCTTGTTCCATTTGCGACTGTCATCATTGCCATGAACTGCGCCTGCATGTCTGTGGGAAATCCAGGATAAGGCATTGTCTTTGCATCCTTTGCAGTGAGCCTTTCAGGCCCTATTACCCTGAACCCCTTTTTGGTCTCTTTAAATACAACGCCTGTGTCCTTTAATTTCATTATTACGGCATCGAGGTGTTCGGGTTTGCAGTCCTTAAGTACTAAATCTCCTCCGGTGATTCCTGCTATGGCCATAAATGTCCCGGTCTCTATCCTGTCGGGAATTATCCTGTAATTGTTTATGGGCTTTAGTTCATCCACTCCCTCTATCTCGATGACACTGTTGCCCGCACCATTAATCTTCGCACCCATTGCAATAAGGCAGTTGGCGAGGTCAATTACTTCCGGCTCCCGTGCTGCATTTTCGAGTACGGTAGTGCCCTTTGCAAGTACAGCAGCCATCATGAGATTCTCTGTCCCTGTCACGGTAATGGTATCGAAATATATTGATGCTCCTTTTAAACGATTGGCCTTTGCAATTACATACCCTGATTCGAGTTTTATTTTGGCGCCCATTTTTTCCAGGCCCATGAGGTGGAGGTTTATGGGTCTGGCACCAATGGCACACCCTCCCGGCAGGGAGACCCTTGCCCTTCCGAATCTTGCCACAAGGGGACATAATACGAGTACTGATGCCCTCATGGTCTTTACAAGGTCATATGGTGCTTCGAAATTCTTGATCTTGCTGCAATCGATGGCGGTTTTATTATTTTCGAAATGAAAACCGGCGCCGAGATTGGCAAGCAGCCTTCCCATGGTCATGACATCTCTCAGGTGTGGAACCCTTTCAATATTGTGTTCCCCGTGTGCAAGGATGGTTGAGGCCATGATGGGCAGCGCAGCATTCTTTGCACCGCTTATCCGAATCTCTCCCTTGAGTGGTTTCCCCCCTCTGATAACCAGTTTGTCCATGACAAATATCTTAACATATCTCAAAAGAGTTATAATAAAACATGAAGACAATTAATGAACTCATAGAAAAAATCCTCTCCTATAATCCCAAGGCTGATGTGGAGGTAATAAAAAAGGCCTACATCTTTTCGCGGGAGGCCCATTGCAGCCAGAAGCGGGTTGAGGGTTCTCCATATATACACCATCCTTTAGCTGTGGCAGACATACTCGCAGACATGAAGCTCGACACCGCCACTATTGCTGCAGGACTTCTACACGACACAGTGGAGGATACAGGCACATCAACCGAAGATATAAAGGAGATGTTCGGAAGCGAGATCGCATTCTTTGTGGATGCGCTGACAAAGTTGAGCAAGGTTGAGTTTAAGACAAGGGAAGATGCCCATGCAGAGAACTTCAGGAAGATGCTCCTTGCCATGTCAAAGGATGTGAGGGTTATACTTATCAAATTCGCTGACAGACTTCACAATATGAAAACAATCAAACATCTCCCCGAAGAAAAACGCAGGAGAATAGCATCGGAGACCCTCGATATTTACGCCCCTCTCGCCAATAGACTGGGAATAGGATGGCTCAGGACGGAATTTGAGGACCTGAGCTTTAAGGCCTTAATGCCCGACCTCTTTAACGACCTCCATAAAAAGGTTGCGAAACGCAAAGAAGACCAGATGAAGTACATAGATGAGGTCAGGAACGCGATCTCCGAAAAGCTTGGCGCTGCAGGGATTCCTGCAAAGGTCAAGGGAAGGGTTAAGCACTACTACGGCATCTATCAGAAGATGATGCAGCAGAAGATACCCTTTGAACAGGTGCATGATGTGATCGGCCTCAGGATAATAACGGATACTGTTAGCCATTGTTACGATATACTGGGTATCATACATTCATTATGGCCCCTCGTCCCAGGAAGGTTTAAGGACTTTATAAGCCTTCCAAAGTCCAATATGTACCAGTCCCTTCATACCACTGTGGTCGGCCCCGGAGGAGACAGGGTGGAATTCCAGATAAGGACAGATGACATGAATGAGATTGCAGAGGAGGGCATAGCTGCACATTGGAGGTATAAGGAAAAGGACAGCATCGATGAAAAGAATACCAGGTTTATAGCATGGCTCAGGGAACTGGTCAAAGAGATCACTGATGCAAAGGAATTCCTTGAGGCTGTCAAGGGAGAGGTAATCCCTGAAACAGTGTATGTCTTTACTCCGAATGGCGATATAAAAGAACTTCCCATCGGCTCCACCCCCGTTGATTTTGCCTACAGTATCCATACGCAGGTTGGGCATAAGTGCATAGGGGCAAAGGTCAACGGCAGGATAGTCCCTCTGAGATATAAATTGAACAGCGGCGATGTGGTTGAGATTATAACCTCTCCCTCCCACGGGCCGAGCAAGGACTGGCTCAAGTTCGTGGTCACCCAGCGGGCAAAGAGCAGGATAAAACAGTGGATAAAGACCGAGGAGAGGAAACAGAGCATGGAGCTTGGAACAAAGCTGGTGGAGGAAGAAATGAGGAGGCATGGACTTGCCCTCTCGATCTTGAAGTCGGATAAGATGAACGATGTTTTGAAATATTTCAGCCACCAATCCCTCGAAGACCTTTATGTTTCCATAGGATACGGAAAGATGTCGGCCCACCAGGCGGTTAACAGGCTTGCTCCAGAGAAGACCGGAAAGACAGAAGATGTGGAGATGCCGAAGCTGACAAGACCTCCAAGAGAGAAAGGCAGCGTTATTACTATCAAAGGGATAGACAATGTGCTGTACCATGTGGCAAAGTGCTGTTTCCCTGTACCGGGGGACCGGATAGTCGGTTTTATTACAAAGGGCAAAGGGGTTACTATCCACATGAAGGAATGCAGTAACCTCGAAAGGCTTGCTGTGGATACCGAGAGGCTGATTGATGTAGAATGGAGCAGAGACAGCGATATTACGTCTCCGGCAAGGCTTTACATCGAGAGCATCGATAAGCCTGGAATGCTGGCCAATCTCAGCGCCCTCATATCATCCGCTGATGTGAATATCAGCTCTCTGAAGGCAAACTCCACACATGACAAAAGGGCGCTCTTTGAGCTCACCCTTGAAATCAAGAACAGGAACCAGCTCATCAACCTTGTAAGCAAGATTTCACAGATGGACGGAATCCTGAATGTAAGGCGATAAAATAATGACCGTCTTAACTTTGGCCTTAACTTTGGCACTTGGTATAGACATACTTACCAGTCTGAATTGACTTAAGGAACAT